>JBDHSE010000015.1:0-21200 GCA_039807955.1 Ideonella sp.
GGGCGATCCGGCTTTGCCGGGCGCCGCGATCCCCGCGGGGGACGGCGGCGAAGCCGCCCAGGGGCCTTCGTCCACCAACACGAGCGGGTTGTCGGTCACGGCGTTCGCCTCGCGCAGCAGCACGAGCGCGGCGTGGCGCAACTGGTCGAGGCAGGCGCCGACGACCTGCGGCTGGCAGCGCAGGCAGTACGGATCCTGCACGCGGTCGTCGCCTTCGACGTGGCTCTGTCGGATCTGGCTTCCGGCGAGGAGCTGGCGGTAGTACTGCGCGACGTCGATCTGCCCCGGCTGGCCGCGCAAGGCGTGGATGCGCGGGTCGAACGGGCCGTCGCTGCCCTTGGCGGCGTCGACCGTCAGCGCGCCGATCACGATCGCCGCCTCGAGCACCGGCTCGAACGCGAACAGGCCGTGCAGCGCGAGCGCGGTGCTGACCTGGGTGCCGTTGATCAGCCCCAGGCCCTCCTTCGCGGCGAGCACGAGCGGCGCGATGCCGGCTTCCTTCAGCACGGCCGCGGCGGGCTTGCGCCCGCCATCGACGACGAACTCGCCTTCGCCCATCAAGGCGAGCGTCATGTGCGCCAGAGGCGCCAGGTCGCCCGACGCGCCGACGCTGCCCTGGCAGGGGATGAACGGCACCAGCCCGGCGTTGAACGCCGCGATCAGCGTCTCGATCACTTCCTCGCGCACACCGCTCGCGCCGCGCGCGAGGCTCGCCGCCTTGAGCGCCAGGATCAGCCGCACGACCGGCGCGGCGAGCGCCTCGCCGACGCCGACGCTGTGGCTGCGGATCAGGTTGCGCTGCAGCGCGGCGAGGTCCTCGCTGCCGATGCGGGTCGAGGCGAGCTTGCCGAAGCCGGTGTTGACGCCGTAGACCGGCGCTTCGCCGGCCGCGGCGCGCTGCACCACCGCCGCCGCGGCGGCGATCGCCGGCCGTGCCGCCGCGTCGAGCGCGAGCGTCACACTGCCGGCGTGGATCGCCTGCAAGTCCTCGAGCGTCAGCGCGCCGGGCCTGAGCGTGAGCGCGGTCATCGATCAGGCGCCGAGCATCGGCAACTTCAGCCCCTGCTCCTTGGCGCAGGCGATCGCGATCTCGTAGCCCGCGTCGGCGTGGCGCATGACGCCGGTGCCGGGGTCGTTCCACAGCACGCGCTCGATGCGCTTCGCCGCGGCGTCGGTCCCGTCGCAGACGATCACGACGCCGGCGTGCTGCGAATAGCCCATGCCGACGCCGCCGCCGTGGTGCAGGCTGACCCAGGTCGCGCCGCCGGCGGTGTTCAGCAGCGCGTTGAGCAGCGGCCAGTCGGAGACGGCGTCGCTGCCGTCGCGCATCGCCTCGGTCTCGCGGTTCGGCGACGCGACCGAGCCGCTGTCCAGATGGTCGCGGCCGATCACGATTGGCGCCTTCAGCTCGCCGCTCTTGACCATCTCGTTGAACGCGAGGCCGGCGCGGTGCCGCTCGCCCAGGCCGATCCAGCAGATGCGCGCCGGCAGGCCCTGGAAGGCGATGCGCTCGGCGGCCATGTCGAGCCAGCGGTGCAGGTGCCGGTCCTCGGGGAACAGCTCCTTCATCTTGGCGTCGGTCTTCGCGATGTCCTGCGGGTCGCCCGAGAGCGCGACCCAGCGGAACGGCCCCTTGCCGCGGCAGAAGAGGGGCCGGATGTAGGCCGGGACAAAGCCCGGGAAGTCGAACGCGCGCTGAACGCCCTGGTCGAACGCGACCTGGCGGATGTTGTTGCCGTAGTCGACCGTCGGGATGCCCATCGCCTGGAAGTCGAGCATCGCCTGCACGTGCACCGCACAGCCGCGCGCAGCGGCGGCCTTCAGCGCGCCGTGCTGGCCGGCGTCGGCCTGCGCCGCCTGCCAGCCCTCGACCGTCCAGCCGGGAGGCAGGTAGCCGTGGACGAGGTCGTGCGCGCTCGTCTGGTCGGTCACGAGGTCGGGCTTGATGCCGCCTGCCTTGGCGCGCCTGACGAGTTCGGGCAGGATCTCGGCCGCGTTGCCGAGCAGGCCGATCGAGATCGCCTTGCCCTCGGCGCAGTACTTCGCGATGCGCGCCAGCGCGTCGTCCAGATCCTTCGCCTGTTCGTCGAGGTACTTGGAGCGCAGCCGGAAGTCGATCCGGCTCTGTTGGCACTCGATGTTGAGCGAGGTCGCGCCGGCGAAGGTCGCGGCCAGCGGCTGCGCGCCGCCCATGCCGCCCAGGCCGGCGGTCAGGATCCACTTGCCGGCGAGGCTGCCGCCGTAGTGCTGGCGCCCGGCCTCGACGAAGGTCTCAAAAGTGCCCTGCACGATCCCCTGGCTGCCGATGTAGATCCACGAGCCCGCGGTCATCTGGCCGTACATCATCAGGCCCTTGCGGTCGAGCTCGTGGAAGTGCTCCCAGGTCGCCCACTTGGGAACCAGGTTGGAGTTGGCGATCAGCACCCTTGGTGCGTCGGTGTGGGTGCGAAAGACGCCGACCGGCTTGCCGCTTTGCACGAGCAGCGTCTCGTCCTCGCCGAGGGTGCGCAGCGCGGCGAGGATGGCCTCGTAGCAGTCCCAGTTGCGGGCCGCCTTGCCGATGCCGCCGTAGACGACGAGCGCGTCGGGGTTCTCGGCGACCTCGGGGTCGAGGTTGTTCTGGATCATGCGGTAGGCGGCCTCGATCAGCCAGTTGCGGCAGGCGAGTCCGGTGCCGCGCGGGGCGCGCACCGGGCGCGCCCGGGCGAGGGCGTGATGGACGGCGGACAGATCGGTCATGTTCGGTCTCGGCAGCGGTGGACTGGACGCGAACTTTACTTGTCTAGACAGGTAAATGCAAGCGGCTGCGGTTCATGGTATTCCCTGGCCCGGAATCTGCGGCGCCCCACTTGTATAGACAAGAAGATCCGGCTAGCATGCGCCGCATGTTAGCCCCGTCTGTGGCCGCCGCCGCGCCCTACGCCCGTGTCAAGCAGCACCTCAAGGACGAACTCGCCGCGGGCCGCTTCCCGCCCGGCGCGTTGATGCCTTCCGAGGCCGAACTGGTCGCCCGCTTCGGCGTCAGCCGCATGACGGTCAACCGCGCGCTGCGCGAGCTGCAGGCCGAGGGCCTGGTCGATCGCGTGCAGGGCGTCGGCACCTTCGCCGCGCGGCTGAACCGCGTCGCCTCGACGCTGCGCATCCGCGACCTGCAGGAGGAGATCGCCGAGCGCGGCCACACGCATTCGGCGCGCGTCGTTCGCGTGCGCGCCGAGCGCGCGCCGGCCGCGCTCGCCAGGCAGCTCGGCGTCGAGCCGGGCACGAGCGTCTTCCACAGCCTGATCGTCCACTCGGAAGACGGCGTGCCGCTGCAGTGCGAGGACCGCTTCGTCAACCCGGCCTGCGTGCCCGAGTACCTGTCGGTGGACTTCACGCGCACGACGCCGACGCACTACCTGTTCGACGTCACGGCGCTGTGGCGCGCGCAGTTCTCGATCGAGGCGGCGCTGCCGACGGCCGAGGAGGCGTCGTTGCTCGGCATCGCCGCCACCGACCCCTGCCTCGTCGTCGTGCGGCGCACCTTCACGACCGACGCGGTGATCACGATCGCACGCCTCGTCCAGCCGGGTGCGCGCTATACGCTGCAGGGAGATTTCGAGCCATGAAACCTGTTGTCAGCCCCGAAACCGCCGCCGCGTTCGCGCGCGACGGCGCCGTCTGCCTGCGCGGCGTGCTCACGCCGGCCGAGGTCGACTTGCTGCGCGCCGGCATCGACGCCAATCTCGCGCGGCCCAGCCCGCGCGCCAAGGTCGCGAGCCGCCCCGACGACCCGGGCTTCTTCATCGAGGACTTCTGCAACTGGCAGACCAACGATGCGTACCGCGGCGTGATCTTCGGCTCGGCGCTCGGCGCCGCCGCGGGCGCGCTCACCGGCAGCCGCAGGGTGCGCCTGTACCACGATCACATGCTGACGAAGGAGCCGGGGACGCGTGCGCCAACACCCTGGCACCAGGACCAGCCCTACTACAACGTCGAGGGGCGGCAGAACTGCAGTTTCTGGATCCCGGTCGATCCGGTGCCGCGCGCGGCGACGCTCGAGTTCGTCGCCGGCTCGCACCGCGGGCCGTGGCTGATGCCGCGCAGCTTCATGGACAACCAGGCGAAGTGGTTCCCCGAGGGCAGCCTCGCCGACCTGCCCGACATCGAGGCCACGCGCGCCGAGCGCGAGATTCTCGGCTGGGCGCTCGAGCCCGGCGACGCGGTTGCCTTCCACATGCTTGCGCTGCACGCATCGCGCGGCGCCGATGCGCGCCGGCGCGTGTTCTCGGTGCGCTTCCTCGGCGACGACATGCGCCACGCGCCGCGGGCCTGGGTCACCTCACCCGAGTTCCCGGGCCTGGCCGACGAACTGCCCGCTGGCGCTGCGATGGAGCATGCGCTCTTTCCCGTCGTCTGGGAGCGAGCGCCTTGAGCGTCTCGAGTCCGCGTACCGTGCGTGCCGCGGACGTCGCCCCTGCGCCCTGGCGCAATGGCGGCGGCCGCACGCGCGAGCTTTTCGCCTGGCCGGCGGGCGCGGACTGGACGTTGCGTATCAGCGTCGCCGAGATCGACGCCGACGGCCCGTTCTCGGCCTTCCCCGGCGTGCAGCGCTGGTTCGCGGTGCTCTCGGGCGCCGGCGTCGATCTGCACTTCGCCGACCGCACGTGCCGGCTCGATGCGGCGAGCGCGCCGTTCGCCTTCGACGGCGCCGCGGCGCCCGGCTGCAGCCTCGTCGCCGGGCCGACGCGCGACCTCAACCTGATGCTGCGCGGCGCAACGCGCGGCGTGCTGCTGCGCGCGTCGGCCGGCATTGCGTGGAGCGATGCCTGGCGCTGGCGTGCGGCGTATGCCGCCGATACGGCCCGGATCGTGCTTGCGAACGGCGCGGCCGTCGACGTCGATGCGGGCACGCTCGTCGCGCCGCTGCCGCCGGGCGCGTGCCGCATCGATGCGTCGCGGCCCGACGTGCCGATGTTCTGGATCGGCGCCGATGCGGACGCGGGGGTTTGAGACGTGGCCGACGCGTCTGGCATCACGCTTTGCGTCCACGACGACGTGCCGGCGGACGCGGCGCGCATCGTCGACACCGGCCTGGGCGGGTTCAACGACGCCGCCGCGCCGCTGCACGACGTGCGCCCGCTGGCGTGCCTTGCGCGCGATGCGGCGGGCGCGGTCGTCGGCGGCGCCGTCGGCCGCAGCTGGGGGCTGTGCTGCGAACTGCAGCAACTCTGGGTCGCGCCGTCCCTGCGCCGCAGGGGGATCGGTTCGCGCATCGTGCAGGCGTTCGAGGCGCGCGCACGCGAGCGCGGCTGCCGCACCTTCTACCTCGAGACGTTCAGCTTCCAGGCACCGGCGCTGTACGCGGCGCTCGGCTACGAGGCGAAACTCGCGTTGCATGGCTTTGCACCGGGCATCGTCAAGTACACGATGGTGCGCGACGAATCGTCCGCTTCGCCGCCGGCATCAGGATGTTGACGGCATGACTTCGACGAACGCCCCACGCACGCTGTGGCGCAACGCCCACCTCGCGACGCTCGCGGGTGCGTCGCCATGGGGTCTGTTCGCGCAGGGCGCGCTCGTGACGGCAGGCGAGCGCATCGAGTGGATCGGCGACGCGTCGGCCCTGCCCGCGGGTCTGGCCGTGCAAGTTGAGCACGACCTGTGCGGCGCGCTTGTCACGCCGGGGCTGATCGACTGCCACACGCACCTCGTCTACGGCGGCCAGCGCGCAGCCGAGTTCGAGCTGCGGCTGCAGGGCGCGAGCTACGAGCAAATCGCGCGCGCCGGCGGCGGCATCCGATCGACCGTCGCCGCAACGCGGGCGGTGAGCGACGAGGCGCTTTTCGCATCGGCCCGCGGCCGCGCGCTCGCGCTGATGGCCGAGGGCGTGACGACGCTCGAGGTGAAATCCGGCTACGGCCTTTCGCTGCACGACGAGGCGCGCTGCCTGCGCGTCGCGCGCCGGCTCGGGCGCGAGTTGCCGCTCACCGTGCGCGCGACCTTCCTCGGCGCGCACGCGCTGGCGCCGGAGTTCGAAGGCCGCGCCGACGCCTACATCGACGCTGTCTGCGAGTGGCTGCCGGCGCTGCACGCCGAAGGGCTCGTCGATGCGGTCGATGCGTTCTGCGAGACGATTGGCTTCACGCCGGCGCAGACGCGGCGCGTGTTCGACGCGGCGCAGCGCGTCGGGCTGCCGGTCAAGCTGCATGCCGAGCAGTTGAGCGACAGCGGCGGCGCGGCGCTCGCCGCGGGCTACGGCGCGCTGTCGTGCGACCACCTCGAGCACCTCGGCGCCGACGGCGTCGCCGCGATGGCGCGCGCCGGCAGCGTCGCCGTGCTGCTGCCGAGCGCGTTCTACTTCCTGCGCGAGACGAAGCTGCCGCCGATCGCCGCGCTGCGCGAAGCGGGCGTGCCGATCGCGATCGCGACCGACCACAACCCCGGCACCTCGCCATGCCTGTCGCCATTGCTTGCGATGAACATGGCGTGCACGTTCTTTCGCCTGACGCCCGAGGAGGCGCTGCGCGGCGCGACCGTCAACGCCGCGCGCGCGCTCGGCCTTGCCGATCGCGGCCTGCTTGCCGCCGGGCAGCGTGCCGACTTCGCGGTCTGGGACGTAGCGCATCCGAACGAACTCGCGTACTGGTTCGGCCGCAACCCGTGCCTGCGTGTCGTCGCCGGCGGCGAGGAGCGGGCGCGATGAACACCGAGGTCGCGACGCTGCATCGCGGCAGCGTGCCGCTGCTCGTCAGCTTCCCGCACGTCGGCACCGAGGTTCCTCGCGAGATCGCAGCATCCCTGCTGAAAGGCGCGCTCGCCGTCGCCGACACCGATTGGCATCTCGAGGCGCTCTACGCCTTCGTCCGCGAGCTCGGCGCGAGCACGCTCGTGCCGCGCGTCTCGCGCTACTGCATCGACCTCAACCGCCCGCCCGAGAACACGCCGATGTACGCCGGCGCGAACAACACCGAGCTGTGCCCGACGCACGCCTTCAGCGGCAAGCCGATCCATCGCAAGGGCCGGGCGCCCGACGCCGCCGAGGTCGAGCGTCGGCTGCAGCGCTACTGGCGCCCGTACCACGACGCGCTGGCCGACGAACTCGCGCGCCTGAAGGCAGAGCATGGCCACGCGCTGCTGTTCGACGCCCACAGCATCAAGTCCGAACTGCCGTGGCTGTTCGACGGTCGGCTGCCGGATCTCAACCTCGGCACCGCATCCGGCGCGAGCTGCGGCCCGCGCCTGCGCGGCGCGCTGGCGGGCGTGCTGCAGGCTCAATCGCGCTACACGCACGCCGTCGACGGCCGCTTCAAGGGCGGCTACATCACGCGCCGCTACGGCCAGCCGGCCGAAGACGTGCAGGCGGTTCAGCTCGAGATGGCGTGGCGCTGCTACATGGCCGAGACGCCGCCGTACGAGATCGACGAGCAGCGCGCAGGCGGCGTGCGCCCGCTGCTGCGCGAGCTGATCGAGACGATGCTCGCGCACGGCGCGCCGCAGGCGTCATGAGCAGTTCCTTCTGGGCACCGCGCGCGTGGCTTGCCGGTGGTTGGCAGGACGACGTGCTGCTGCGCGCCGGCGCCGACGGCTGCTGGTCGGACGTTGTGTCCGGCGTCGCGGCGCCTGCCGACAGCGTGCGGCTTGCCGGGCCGGTCATCGCGCCGCTCGTCGATGCCCACGGCCACGCCTTCCAGCGCGCGATGGCGGGGCTGGCCGAGCGGCGCGGCGAGGGCGGGGCAGGCGCCGACGACGATTTCTGGTCGTGGCGCGACCGCATGTACCGCGTCGCGCTGCGCATCACGCCCGACCAGTTGCGCGCCGTCGCGGCGCAGCTCTACGTCGAGCTGCTGCGCGGCGGCTATACGCAGCTCTGCGAGTTCCACTACCTGCAGCACGACACCGACGGTTCGCGCTACGCCGACCCGATGGCGCTGTCGTGGGCGCTTGCCGACGCGGCCGACGAGGCCGGCCTCGGCCTCACGCTGCTGCCGGTGCTCTACGAACGCGCGGGCTTCGCGCAGGGCGCGCTGCGCGAAGACCAACGCCGCTTCGCGACGACGCCGGCCGACGTCATCGCGCTGCAGCGCGCCGCGCAGCGGAGCAGCCGGCGCCACCTGAACGCCGGCATCGCGATCCACTCGCTGCGCGCGGCAGCGGCCGGTTCGATCCGCGAACTGTATCGCCTTGCCGACGGCGTCGAAGGCCCGATCCACATCCACGCCGCCGAGCAGACCGCCGAGGTCGAGGACTGCCTCGCCGCGACCGGCGCGCGGCCGATCGAATGGCTGCTGCGCGAGCGCTTGCTCGACGCGCGCTGGCAACTCGTGCACGCGACGCATGCGCTGCCTGCCGAGATCGAAGGCGTTGCCGCAAGCGGCGCCGCCGTCGTGATCTGCCCGACGACCGAAGCCAACCTCGGCGACGGCCTGCCCGACCTGCCGCGCTGGCTCGCCGCCGGCGTGCCGCTCGCGATCGGCTCCGACAGCCACGTCACGCGCGGTTGGTGCGAGGAACTGCGCTGGCTCGACTACGGCCAACGCCTCGCGCTTCGCCGCCGCAACGTCGCCGCCTGCCCCGCCACGCAGCCGGCGACCGCGGCACGCCTCTACGACGCGGCGCTCGCGGCCGGTGCGGCGAGCGCGGGGCTCGCGAAATGGGGGTTGCAGGTCGGTGCCCGCGCCGACTTCCTCGTGCTCGATGCGCAGGACGCGAGCCTGCTCGGCATCCCGCCGTCGCACACCCTCGACGCGCTCGTCTTCTCGAGCCCCGGCGACGCGATCCGCGACGTGTATGTCGCCGGCGCCGCCGTGATCCGCAACCGCCGCCACGCCGCAGAAACGGCGATCGCGGGGCGCTTCGCGCAGGCGATGCAGAGAATCTGGTCAGCCATCGACTGAGGGGCGGTTGCCCCTGCGATGCGAAGCAGCCCTCCAGCGTGAAGCGAGCTGCCTTGCCGGCCACTTTCGACCTCATCTTGTAGTAACATACACGCTACTAATAAAGATGCTCGACGTTCGCGAGTACCTCGACGAAGACGGCAGCAGTCCGTTTGCGCATTGGTTCTCCGGTCTGGACGCGGTTGCAGCGGCGAAGATCACCGTCGTGTTGACTCGCATCGGCCAAGGCAACCTCTCCAACGTCAAGGGCGTCGGCGATGGGGTGCTGGAATACCGGTTGGATTTCGGGCCCGGCTACAGGGTCTACTTCGGGCGCGATGGCGATGTGCTGGTGATCCTGCTGGCCGGTGGCACGAAGAGGCGCCAGCAACGTGATATCGAATCCGCGCAGGCCCGATGGGCGATCTACAAACGGCGCAAACGATTGGCGAGGTGAGCGATGGTCCTGACCCGAGATTTCAGGGAAACGATCCTGGCGCGCGTGCAGTCGGATCCGAAGTTCCGCGATGCGCTGTTGAAGGAAGGCATCGAGACGCTGCTCGCCGGCGATGTGGATACCGGCAAGGCGATCCTGCGCGACTACATCAAGGCGACGGTCGGCTTCGAGCAACTCGGTGCAGAGATCGGTTCATCGCCGAAGAGCCTGATCCGCATGTTCGGCGCAAGCGGCAACCCGCAGGCGCGCAATCTCTTTGCCGTCATCGGCCACCTGCAGCGGCGTGGCGGACTGACGCTGCACGTCACCGCACGCGCGCGGCAGGCCGCGTGATGCGAGGGCCGCGGCTTGCCGCGCGTGGATGACGCCGATCTCGAAGGCAGCAAGGGCACGCCGACGATCGCCTCGGCCGTCGGCAACGAATGGACTCAGCGCCCGTCCAGCGCTTCGCGGAGCATCTCGCTCGCGCGCAGCGCGCCGACTTCGATGCCGCGCCAGTTGCGCAGCGTCGGTTCGCTGAAGCCGCGCATGAAATCGCGTTCGCCGTCGGTCAACGCGGCGTGCGCTTCGATCACGGCGGCGATCGCGACCTCGGCGGCGCGCGCGTTGTTGCCGTCGTCGATCTTGATCGCGACGCCGAGGCCTTGCGCCGGCAGCGCGGCGCAGTACATGCCCTCGGCGCCGACCTTCATGAAGACGCGCTCGCCCAGGCGCTCCATCACGCGCGTGTCGGCGCGGCCGTGGCCGGCGACGAGCAGCGGCTCGCGCGCGACGGCGCGGCGCAGGCGCATTGCTGCGCGCGCATGGTCGGGTGCGAGGCCGACGCCGGTGGCGACGCGCGCGAAGGCGAGCGCGAGCGCGCGCAGCGGGAACGCGTAGGTCGGGATCGAGCAGCCGTCGGTGCCGCGCGGCGCGGCGGCAAGCGAGGCGCCGGTCGCCGCTTCGAGTGCGGCAGTCACCTCGCGCATCACCGGATGTTCCGGTGCGACGTAGCCGCGCACGAAGCCGCGCAGGTCGGCGCCGCGGCCGGCGATGTGGCACGCGAGGCAGAGGAACCCCGAATGCTTGCCGGAGCAGTTGTTGTGCAGCGCCGAGGGCTCATCGCCCGCCGCGGCGAGCGCGCGCATCGACGGTTCGTGAGACGGCCAGTGCGCGCCGCACTCGAGGCAGCCGGCGTCGAGCCCGGCCTTGGCGAGCATCGCGGCGGCGGTCTGCGTGTGGATCGGCTCGCCGCCGTGCGAGGCGCAGGCGAGTGCGAGTTCGGCGTCGCTCAGGCCGAGTTCGTCGGCCGCGCCGCTCGCGACGAGCGGCAGCGCCTGCAGCACCTTGACGGCGGAGCGCGGAAAGACCGGCCGCTCGATGTCGCCGATCGCGGTGTGCAGCGCGCCGTCGGCGTCGACGATCGCGATCGCGCCGCGATGGAAGGATTCGACCGCGCCGCCACGCAGCACTTCGACGAGCAGGGGGTTCATGGGATCGCCTTCGGGTTCGACGCCGCACTGTAGCGCCGCGTGCCGTTCGCCGCGTCGCGCGGTGAGGCTGCCTCGATGTCGCAAGGCACAGCGTTCGCGTCCGCCAGCGGCATCAGCGCGGCGACAGGTCCCAGACTTTCACCTCGTACGGCTGCAGCCGGATCGGCGTCGCCGCGCCGGCCTCGAGCGCGAGCACTTCGCCCTCGCCGAACGCCGGCCGCGCCTGCCAGCGCTGCGCTTCGCCAGCCGGCAGTTCGAGCGCGGCGCCGACGTCGAGCGCGAACGATTGCTCCGTCGCACCCGGATTGCGCAGCGCGACGACGGCCCGGCCCGGCGCCCACGACGCCCAGCCGTAGACCTCGCCGCGCACCGGGTCGCCGCCGATCCAGTGGCTGTCGCGCAGCACGTCGGCGCGCTCGCGCGCCCACTTCGCGGCGGTCGCGATCAGGTCCCACTGCTTCGCATCGAGCAGGTCGGGCGAGACGTAAAGCTCCTGCAGCCCGGTGCCGCTTGCGAAGTAGCTGTGCACCTCGGCGGCGAAGTCGCCCTTCGGGTCGCTGTTCAAGCCGATCGCATGGCGGGCGTAGATCAGCCCGTGCAGCATCAATGCGTTGAGCGGAAAGAGCGGCCCCTGCCGCACGACGCCGCCGTAGGTGTCGGCGTCGCGGTAGGTGATCCAGCGCTGGCGGTCGCTGCCGGTGCCGGCGAAGGCGTGGTCCTCGCCGCCGCGCCAGATCGAATCGGCGCTGCGCAGCCAGAACGGCGACGGCCAGGTGCCGGTCGTGAGGTTGATGTAGAGGTCGGGCCTGGCCTTGCGCAGGTCGTCGATGAGCGCCAACGCGGCGGCGAAGTCGCTGTCGAACGCGCTGCCGGGCGTGACCTTGTCGGGGCTGCCGGTGCCGTCGAGCTTGAACTGGTTGATGCCGTATTCGCGCAGCAGGCGCAGCGTCGTCGCGTGAAAGAGCGGGTAGTACTTCGGCCCCGACAGCGCCAGGCCCTGGGCGTCGACCTCGTAGCCGGCGGCGCGTGCGGTCTTCAGGCGCGCCTCGCGCGGCGGGCCGTAGCCGCCCCAGGGCGACAGCCAGATGCCCGGCGCCGCGCCGTAGCGAGCGGCGGCGTCGCGCAGCGGCGCGAAACCCTGCGGGAAGCCGGCATGGAACTGCCACAGGCGCGAGGTGTCGTCCCAGCCGTCGTCGAACAGGAACGAATCGAGCTTGACGCCGCGCGCTTGCACCAGTTCGCGGCCGTAGGCGTCGATTACGCGCAGCGCATCGGCCTCGTTGTACGGCGTGAAATAGCCGATGTCGTACCACGAGTTGTAGTGCAGGAAGCTGCGAAACGGATGCGCGCGCTCGTTCTCCAGATACGCCTGGAAGCCGCGCCGCAACTGCCCGGGCGGCGCGACGCCGAGCACCGCCGAATACGTCGCCGGCACGCCGGCGCGCAGCGGCAGCGCGCGGCGCAGCGTCGCGTTGGCGCGGCCATCGGCGACGCGCACGCGCGCCATCGGATGCTCGAAGCCGAAGAAGCGGTCGTCGATCGCGATCGGCGAGCCGTCGACGGTGCCGACGGTGCGCCCGCCGGGCAGCGCGAGGTCGATCATCGTCACCGACGCGATGTCGGTGTCGCGCGCGGCTTCGAGCCGCAGCTCCTGGCGCACGTAGTTCGCGCCGTCGCGCAGCACGGCGCGCCAGGCCAGGGAGAGGCCGTCGCCAGCGTGCAGACGCGCATGCAGCGCGACGCCGGGCGCGCGATCGGCGGCGCGCGAGGCGGTGGGATCGGAAGCGATGGGTTCGCAGACGGGCGTACCCTCCAGCGCCAGCTTGCTCGCCGCCAGCTTGTCGCCGTTGCGCCGCGCGAGGCGGAACAGCTCGCCGGCCAGCGCATGCGCCGTGCCGGTGAAGCGGTTGTCGAGCGCGACCGGAGCGAGCGCGCCGCCGGTAGCGGCGACCTCGAAGCGCAGCGCCGCGTTGTGCAGCTGCAGCCGCCCGTCCTGCACCGAGCACCGCGCGCGACCCGGGTCCAGCGGCAGCCACGGTGGCTGCGCGCGGACGCCGCCCGCGACGGTCGCGGCGAGAAGGCCTGCCAGCGATATTGACGCCATCCGCATCACACCGTCCTTTCATAGCGCGCCGTTCGAACGGCGATTGTGAACGCAGCAGGCGGTCGCGCGTGCCGTCCCCGCCTCGGCCTTCGATCGCCCACCGCACGCATCCATCCGCCGATCCGGCGTGCGCACCGTAGACTCGACCAGCCCGAAGCTGCGGGCGCCGACGGAGAACGCGCTTGAAACTGCGCATGGCCGAGAACTCGCTGTTCGCGATCCTGCTGCGATCGCGCTGGTGGATCAGCTTCGCGATCGCGGCCGCGCTCGCGATGGCGGCGATGGCGTTGCTGCCCGCGGCGTACCGCGTCGCCGGTGCCATCTCCGGCCTGCCGTTCGTCGTCATCGGTGTGATCGCCGCGATCCGCCAGTGGCGCGCGCCAAGCGCGGCGCAGGTCGCGCAGACGCACGCCGCGATCTCGGTGATGGCGTGGCCGGCGTTCGCAAGAGCGCTGGAGGATGCGTTCGTCCGCGACGGCTACGGCGTGAAGCCGGGCGGCGCCGCGCCGGTCGACTTCGTCCTCGAACGCAAGGGCCGCGCGACGGTCGTCAGCGCACGGCGCTGGAAGTCGGCGCGCATCGGCGTCGAGCAACTGCGCTCGCTGCAATCCGCACGCGATGCGGCTGGAGCGCAGGATGCGCTTTGCGTCTGCCTCGGCGAACTCACCGAGACCGCACGCCCGTTCGAGGCGAGGCACCGGATCGTCGTCTGGCAGGCGGCCGAACTCGCCGTGGCGCTGCGACACCTGCCGGTGAAGCCCGCACGGCACCGCTGAACCGCGCGCTGCCGGCTACGCGCCCGGCACGCCAAGCTGGCGCATCAGCACCGGCATCTCGAAATAGATCCGCCCGCGCTCGATCTTGCCGTCGTCCAGGTCGTAGACGACCGCCAGCGGCACTCGCACTTCCTTGCCGGTGGCGGCGATGCCGGCGAACTCGCCGATGTGCCGGCCGGCGAAATCGCCCTCCCACAGCGCGTTGCGCTCGCCGAAGAGCGTGACGCGAGGCCTGGCCGTCGCGTCGAAGGCGAGGTGGTAGAAGTACTCGAACATCGCGAGCACGGCTTCGCGCCCGCGATGTTCCTGGCCGGTCGCCATGACGGTAAAGACCACATCCTGCGCCATCGTGCCGGTGTCGCGGTGATCCGACTCGAAGTAGCGCAGCATTGTCTCGCGTGTGGTTTCGGTCGAAGCCGGCATTCGAGCCTCCTGGCGGTTCAGCGCCTCGCCTCGGCTGTCTGGCGCGGCGCGCGGCGGCGGGTTCGCGCCGCGCCCAGCACCGCCGCCAGGCCGAGAGCCAGGAGCGTTGCGCTCGCCGGCTCGGGCACCACCGGGGTGCGATAGTCGAAGCCCGACGCCGAGGTGATCGTGTAGTTCGACGCCGGGCCGCTGTCGTCGATCCAGACGCTTGCGCCCAGCCACCGGGCCGAATCGCCGAATGCAGCCTGCGCGCTCGCCGCCGAGTAAGGCGGGCCCCACAGGTTGACCCCGGACAGCGTTGAAAGCCTGGAGCTCAGGTTGAAGGCGTGGCCGTTCGGCGCCGCGATCACGCCCTCGAGGATGATGTCGATGTCCCTCTCCGCGTCGCCTCCGCCATACTGCTGAATCTCGGACGAGAATTCGGGCTGCACGACGAAGCTGCCTTCGTGGTTGTTGAACATGTTGAAGTCGACTTCGGCATGGCTGTTAGTGAACGTGCTCCCGCTGCTTCCCAGATGACCGGTGAGCCGCAGCGAGAAGTGCATGCTGATCCACGCCCCCGCAGCCACTTCGGGCGTGTAGAGGGTCAACGCATCTTCCCAGATCGAAGTCGTACTGACAGAGACGTTGACCGACGGCACTTCCCTCTCCGCGTACACGCTGCTGCTCGCGCGGTTGAGGCCGTAGTCGCTCCAGACGGCGCCCGAGCTGTAGCCGTCGAAGCTCGAGCTCCAGATCAACGGACCCAGGAGCTGCGAGCCCGAACCCGATCCGGAGTTGGAGCCGTAGCTGTATTGCACGCTCGGCGGCCTCAGTTCCGCACCGGCGGGGGCCGCAAAGGCAGCGGACAAGACCGCGATCGCGAGCAAGCGCCACGGCGCCCGCGGGCACCGGAGCCCATCCACCAAGACAACGGGCTTCGAGTTCACGATGACCTCCTGCGTGGGCACGGACACGTCAACATCCGTGATCGCATTTTGCGAGGCAGCGGCATGCGCGCGCCGAGGAAACGCCGAGGGTTTGCCGAGGGTTGGCGGTCGCCGGCTCGCGGGAGGCTGGGCTGCTTGCGCCTTGACCCGCGATCAGGCGCGTTGGGCCGCATGCCGCCGCCGCATCATCCAGATGCCAAGCACGCCGGGGGCGAACAGCAGCGCCGTCGCCGGCTCGGGAACGGCGATCACGTTGCCTTCGAGCATCACGCGGTCAAAGGTCGCCAGGCTCGATGAGCTGCCGCCGCTGAGCGAGAGCCACACACGCAGGGTCTGCAAGTCGTCACGCGTCACGAACGCATTCCAGTTAGCCGCCTTCCAGCCGAAGTCGCCTGGCCCCAGATCTGTGACCGTGATGTCGCCGCCGGCAGTGTCGTACCAGGTCACGGCTGGCTCGCCATTCGGTGACACGCCGATGTGGCGGTTGCTGCCGGACGAGTTCTGGAGTTTGAACGCGAAGTGGGCGTTCGTGACCTGGAAGGTGTAGCCAGGGTTTGCGCTGAGCGTGAAATCGAACCAGTAGCCGCCGTCGCTCTTGTGCAATTGCATTCCCATGTTGCCGCCGCCGAGATCGACGAACGAGTGCGGCGCGACGCTGCCGTCGTGCTTGCGGCCCGTGACCGGCGTCGCCGCGAGGTGTGCGGCTATCGCTTGCGCCTCTGTTGTTCCGACACCGTTGCCGAAAGTGAACTCCACCAGGTCGACGGCCCGCGCGGGCAGATGCGCCGCGGCCAGGGACACAGCCAGCAGGGGCGCCGCAGTGGCGCACAAGAGATTGCGAAGCATGACGGATCTCCAAGGTTGATGTGCTGAAGCAATGCGCTGCGACGGGCACAGCACGCCACGATCCTGCCGCATGGAGTGCTGGCGCAGCCGAGGGAACGCCGAGGTTTTGCCGAGGGATGGCGGGTGCCGGCTCGCGGAAAGCGGGCCTGCCTGCACCTTGACCCGCGACCGCGCACCGGCCAGGCGCGGCTCGGCACCGAGAAGGTTCAGGACGCCACTGCGTGCGGCGCAGGCGCGCAAGCCGGGTTCTGGCCCACCGCAGCCAGAAAGCGCGCGTCGCCGTGCAAAGCATCGAACGCCGGCGTCAGCAGCGCGAACGGCAGTGAACTCGACCGCGCGCTTGCGGCGGCCTCGATCCAGGCAAGCGCCGCATCGAAGCGCCCGGCAGCGGCGGCGGCGCGCGCCAGCGCCCACGGCGCGACCGCGCGTTCGCGGGCGAGCTGCTCGAGCGCGTCGGCGTGCTGCGCGGCTTCGTGCGTATCGCCGGTCGCGGCGGCGACGAGCGCGGCGTACTCGAGCCAGACGGCGTCGCCGCCCTCGGCGGGGTCGGCGGCGGCGAGCATCTTCCGCGCCGCGGCGGCGGCGCCCGACAGCGCGTAGGCCCAGCTCGCGCGCAACTGGCTAGGCCGGTGCCCGGGGGCGAGCTCGAGCGCGCGTTCGAAGGCGCGGATCGCGGCATCGAAGCGGCGTTGCAGGATCATGTGGTCGCCGAAGTTCATGTTCAGGCCGACGTCGAGCGGGTCGACGAGCAGCGCCGCCTCCATCCAGCCCGTCGCCGCGGCGAAGTCGCGCCGCACCGCACAGACGTTGGCCGCGGTCACCATCGCCAGCGCGTGGCTCGGCGACTGCGCGAGCGCCAGCCTGGCGTCGGCGGCGGCGCCGTCGGGGTCGCCGAGGAAGAAGAAGCGCAGCGCGGAGCGTGCCGAGAGCGCGATCGCGAGCCCGGGCTCGATCGCGAGCGCCTGCTCGGCGTGGCGACCGCTTTGCGCGACAAGGCGCGGCACGTCGGGCGCGCCGTAGTGCGCGAGCAGCATCTCGGCCTCGGCGAGCGACGCGAACGCGCACGCGAAGTCGGGCGCGGCGGCGGCGACCGATTCGAACCGGCGCGCGGCGTCGGCAAGCGACGCGAGCGTGCGCAGCGCGATCAACTGGCGGCCGCGCAGGTACTCGCGCATCGCTTGCGGCGCGAGCGTGATCTGCGGCGTGGCGGCGGCGCCCAGCTCGGCGCCGATCGCCGCCGCGAGCCGGGCAGCGATCTCGTTTTGCAGCGGCAGCAGTTCGCCCAGATCGACCAGGTAGTCGGCAGCCCAGATGTGCGCATCGGTTCGCGCGTCGATGAGCTGCGCGACGACCTGCAGGCGGTCCGCCGACTGCAGTACCGAGCCTTCGACGACCCAGTGCACGCCGGTCGCGGCGGCGATCTCGGCCACGCTCGCCGGCCTGGCCTTGAAGCTCATCGCCGTCGTGCGCGAGACGACGCGCAGCCCGCGCAGCAGGCTCAGGCGCAGGATCAAGAGCTCGGTCAGGCTGTCGCCGAGGTAGTCGTCGCCGGCCGGCGAAAGCTGGCGAAACGGTAGCACGATCAGCGCCTCGACTTGCGGGCGCAGCGTGCCGGTGCCGAGCGCCCCCGGCGCGCTGCGCAGCCGGTAGCCGCGCCGGGGCAGCGTCTCGAGGTGGCGCGGCGCGTGCGGGTCATCGCCGAGCGCGCGCCGGATCTGGCCGATGCAGCGCGTCAGCGTGTCGTCGCTGACCCAGCCGCGCGGCCAGACGGCCTGTTCGATTTGCCGCCGCGTGCGCGGCGCCGGCGCATGGCGGGCGAGTTCGAGCAGCACCGCCATCGCCTTCGGTTCGATGCGCAGCGCGCCGTCGGACGAAGCGATGCGCCCCTCGAGGGGAAAGACGTCGTACACGCCGATGCAAAAACCCGCTTCGAGGTTCATAAGCCACCGTTGATGCAGGCCGGCGGCCACGTCCCGAGGCGGATTGCAACCCCGGGCCTGCGCGGTTGCCTCGGATCCGGCGCCGTCAAGGCGCACCTTAGCGCGGCGCCACCACGCTGCAAACGGCGAACTCGCGTCGGCTTGCGCTGGCGCAATGCGGCGGCACGAGCCTCAGGCCGCGCCAACGAACGCGCGCAACTCGCCCGCCATGCGCGCGAGCGACGGCCCGTGGATGTACATCATGTGGCCGGCCTCGAAGTAGCTCACGCTGATCTTGCGGAACTGCTCGCCGCGCAGGCCGAGGTGGGCGAGCGTGTAGTCGCCCGCGGCGTGCGGCGTCGCGAGGTCGTAGTAGCCGCTCGCGACCCAGACGCGCATGTGCTGGTTCGAATGCATCGCGCGACGCAGCGTCGCGCCGATGTTGACGTACTTGTTCTCGAAGCCCTTCCACGTCCACTTGTCCCAGATCGGCGCGTGCACGACGTAGGGCGCGTCGTCGTCGTACTTCAGCGTTTCCTTCAGCACGCGGTTGATGCCGCTCGCGTAGGCGCCGAGCAGGTTGCTCATCGCGGCGTCGTCCTCGGGCTTCTCGCCGGCGTCGTCGCGGTCGGTGCCGAGGAAGCGCGAGTCGAGCCGGCCGACGGTCTGGCCGCGGTGGCGCAGCAGTTCCTTGAAGTAGCGGAACTCGCCGATGCGCAGGTCGCTGCGCAGCACGTACTCGGCCGTGAGGCCCGAGTAGCGCGCGACCTGGCCGGCGATATGGTCGCGCGTCTGGTCGTCGAGGCGCGAACCCTGCAGCAGCGCGCTTGCATAGTCGCCGAGCGCGAACGCTTCGGCCTGCGCGACGACGTCGGGTAGCTTCTTCTTCTGCAGCTCGGGCACGAGCGCCTTGTGGTACCAGGCGGTTGCCGCATAGGTCGGCAGGAAGAGCGCGTAGGGCAGCTCGTTGCCGTGGTCGAAGCACAGCGTCTGCAGGTCGATCGCGAGCGAGACGAGCATCACGCCGTTCAGAAAGACGTCGTGCTTTTCCTGCAGGTGCAGCGACAGGCCGGCTGCGCGCGTCGTGCCGTAGCTCTCGCCGATCAGGTACTTCGGGCTCGCCCAGCGGCCGTAGCGTGTCAGGTAGCGGCGGATGAAGTCGCCGACCGCGTCGAGGTCGCGCTGGTAGTCGTGGAACTCGGCGACCTTCTCGCCTTCGGCCATGCGCGAGTGTCCGGTGCCGATCGGATCGATGAAGACGAGGTCGCTGTCGGTCAACAGCGTGTGCTCGTTGTCTGTCAGCGCGTACGGCGGCGGCGGTGCGTTGCCCATCTCGTCGGTCACGACGCGTTGGGGCCCCAGGATGCCCAGGTGCAGCCAGACGCTGCTCGAGCCGGGCCCGCCGTTGAAGCTGAACGTCAGCGGCCGCGGGCCTTTCGCGTTTTTCAACGTGTAGGCGACGAAGAACAGCGCCGCGCGCGGCTTGTCGGCGCTGCGCTCGCCGTCCTTGCCGGCTTCGTCCTCGCGCAGCACGAGCGTGCCGCAGGTCGCGGTGTACTCGAGCTTGCGCCGGCCGATTTCGAGCCTGTGCTCGGTTGTGACGAGGCGCTCCTTCAACGGTGGCGGCGTGGGCTTCGCGGGCGCGTCGGCGGCGGGCGGTGCGGCTGCATCCTTGGCATCTGGCATGGAAAGCTCTCTGCGGGTCTCGGTGCGCGCAATGTAACGTCCGGCCATGAGCACCGCAGCGCGCGTCTTCCCGAATCTGGCGGGCGTCGACTTCACGAGCCGGCCGCGGCGCGCGAAGCCGATCCGCGTCGCGCGTGGACGATTGCGCGGCGACGCCGTCGTGCTCGACGCCGTCGACGCGCAGGCCGATCTCGACGCTTTCGCGCGCTGGCTTCGCACGCCGGGGCCGTGGCTCGCGGTGATCGACATGCCGTTCGGCCTGCCGCGCGAACTCGTCGCCGCGCTCGGCTGGCCGATGGAGTGGGAGGCTTTGATGCGCCACTTCGCTGCGCTGTCGCGCGCCGAGATTCGCGCCACCTTCGCCGCGTTCTGCGCTGCGCGCCCGGTCGGCGCGAAGTTCGCGCACCGCGCGACCGACAGGCCGGCGGGATCGTCGCCGTCGATGAAGTGGGTCAACCCGCCGGTCGCGTACATGCTGCACGCCGGCGTGCCGCTGCTGATCGATGCCGGCGTGCATCTGCCGCGGCTGCACGCGGGCGACGCGCAGCGCGTCGCGCTCGAAGGCTATCCGGGGTTGCTCGCGCGCGAGCTGATCGGCCGCCGCTCGTACAAGAGCGACGAGCGCGCACGGCAGACGGCGCAGCATCGTGATGCGCGCGAGGCGATCGTCGCCGCGCTCGAACACGGCCGCACCCGGCTCGCGCTGCGCCTCGAGTTGACGGCCGCGCACCGCGACGAACTGGTCGCCGATGCGTCGGCCGACGCGCTCGACGCCGTGCTGTGCCTGATGCAGGCGGGTTGGGCGAGCACGCGATCGGGCTTCGGCCTGCCCGCTGACGTCGATCCGCTCGAAGGCTGGATCGTCAGCGCTTGACGCGCGCCGCGTCGGGCAAGATGCGCCCATGCTCCGCGCATCACTCGTCGTCGTCATTCTCTGCGCCGCGCTGCTCGCGCCCGCTGCCTTCGCTTCGAACGCCGCGGCGGGGCAAGGGCCAACGCTGCCCGGCATCGTTCGCTACGTGATCGACGGCGACACGCTGCTGCTCCAGCCCGATGGTGGCGGCAAGCCGATCAAGCTGCGCCTACTCGGCATCGACGCGCCGGAGATCTGCCAGGCCGGCGGCCAAGCATCGCGCGACGCGCTCGCCGGCCGCGTCGTCGGCCGCCGCGTGCTGGCCGCGGGCGCGATCAGCGACGACTACCGGCGCCGACTCGTCACGCTCACGCACGACGGCGAGGACGTCGGCGCCTGGATGGTGCTGCAGGGCCAGGCCTGGAACGCGCGCTATCGCGGCCGGCCGGGGCCGTATGCGAGCGAGGAGCTTGCGGCGCGCGCCGCGCGCCGTGGCGTCTTTGCCGAACCGGACCCGCAGCCGCCACGCAGCTTTCGCCGCACTCACGGCAGCTGCTATCCGCCGCAGCCGCGCTGACGGCGCGACGCGCCGGCGCTAGTCGTGCGCGATCGGCTTCTTCGTGAAGAGGAAGTCCTTCAGCTCGCCGGAGAACTTCTTGTCATTGCGGCGGATCCATTCGAGCACCATCGCGGCGTGTTCCTTCTCCTCGTCGCGGTTGTGCTCGAGGATCGCCTTCAGCTCCGGGTCCTTGCAGGCGTTGGCGCGCTGGTTGTACCAGTCGACGGCCTCCAGTTCCTCCATCAACGAGACGATCGCGCGATGCATGTCGCGCGTGGCGTCCGAGAGTTCTTCGATCGGTTCGTGATAGCCGACGCTGGACAT
>JBDHSE010000323.1:0-3379 GCA_039807955.1 Ideonella sp.
GCAAATGTCGACAGCGGCGCGATGCGCCAGCCGAGGTCGAACATCTCGGCCGGGTCGACGCCGCCCGACGCCGGCACCACATGGCGCGCGCCGGCCATCAGGTGCGGTATCGCATACAGGCCTGCGCCGTGCGACATCGGCGCGGCATAGACGATCGCATCGTCGGCCGCGACCGGATCGACGTCGACGAAATAGGCGAGCCCCATCGTCATCAGGTTGCGCTGCGTGAGCATCACGCCCTTCGGCCGTCCGGTCGTGCCGCTCGTATAGAAGAGCCACGCCAGCGCGTCGGCGCCGCGTTCGGCGACGGGGATCGCGAAGGCGTCTGCGGCCGGCGCGAGCAGCGCATCGGCCTGCGCCGAGTCGATCTCGATCTGGTGCTCGAGCCCGGCGAGCGGCTCGGGTGCGACGTCGCCGCTGACGAAACCCCAGCGCGCTCCCGAGTCGGCGACGATCCACTCGACCTCGCGCGCGTGCAACTTGGCATTGACCGGCACCGCGACGAGGCCGGCCCACCAGCAGCCCCACAGCACTTCGAGGTAGCGCGGGTGGTTGCGCATGAAGACGAGGGCGCGATCGCCCGGCGCGAGGCCGGCGGCGCGCAGGCGCGCCGCGAGCGCCGCGCTGCGCGCCGCCCATTGCGCGTGCGTCGCCCAGACCTCGGCGCCGAAGTGGATCGCGGCGCGATCGGGCGCGACGCGGGCCTGTCGGCTCAGCAGGTCGGCAAGGCTCATCGCGCGGCGCCGTTGATCAACGCGCGAAGCCGCGCGGCCGCGGTTCGCGCTGCACGCCTCGCGGCATGCGATCGGCGGGGTGGCTCGACGCGCCGCCGCCGTGATCGTGGTCGTGACCCATCGGCGGATACTACCCTTGGCGCAGCGGCGGCGTGGCGCTGAACTACAATCGGCGCCATCCCTTCAACGAGCAAGAGCAGGAAAGGCGCACTGGTTATGACACCGCGAACTCGCACGGCCTTCACCGAGGTTTGCTGACCGCAGCGTTGTCACGCCGATTCCCGTTCGTGAAGCAGAAGGCGCGGTCGATCACCGCGCCTTTTTCGTTCTTGGAGTACCCAGATGATTTCGATTCGATTGCCCGATGGTTCCAGCCGCGAATTCGCTTCGCCGCCGACGGTCGCCGACGTCGCCGCGGCGATCGGCAGCGGGCTTGCGAAGGCGGCGATCGCCGGCCGCATCGGCAGCGGCGCCGACGCGCGCGTCGTCGATACCAGCCACCGGCTCGACACCGACACCTCGCTTGCGATCCTCACCGCGAAGGACGCCGACGGCCTCGAAGTCATCCGCCATTCCACCGCACACCTGCTGGCGTACGCGGTGAAGGAGTTGTTCCCAGACGCGCAGGTCACGATCGGCCCGGTGATCGAGAACGGCTTTTATTACGACTTCGCGTACAAGCGGCCGTTCACGCCCGAAGACCTGGCGGCGATCGAATCGAAGATGGCCGATCTTGCGGCCAAGGACGAGCCGGTTGTGCGCCGCGTGCTGCCGCGCGACGAGGCCGTCGCGTACTTCGAGGGCCTGGGCGAGCACTACAAGGCCGAGATCATCGCGAGCATCCCGGCCGGCGAAGACGTCTCGCTCTACCGCGAAGGCGCGTTCGAGGACCTGTGCCGCGGCCCGCACGTGCCGAGCACCGGCAAGCTCAGGCACTTCAAGCTGATGAAGGTCGCCGGCGCGTACTGGCGCGGCGACCACAGGAACGAGATGCTGCAACGCATCTACGGCACGGCGTGGGCGACGAAGGACGAACTGCAGCAGTACCTGCACATGCTCGAGGAGGCCGAGAAGCGCGACCACCGCCGGCTCGGCCGCGAACTCGACCTCTTTCACCTCGACGAGCACGCGCCAGGGCTCGTCTTCTGGCACCCCAAGGGCTGGACGATCTGGCAGCAGGTCGAGCAGTACATGCGCGCGGTCTATCGCGACAACGGCTACCAGGAGGTGAAGGGCCCGCAGATCCTCGACCAGACGCTGTGGGAGAAGACCGGCCACTGGGGCAAGTACCGCGAGAACATGTTCACGACCGAGTCGGAGAAGCGCGACTACGCGTTGAAGCCGATGAACTGCCCCGGCCACCTGCTGATCTACAAGCAGGGCATCAAGAGCTACCGCGACCTGCCGCTGCGCTACGGCGAGTTCGGCCAGTGCCACCGCAACGAGCCCTCGGGCGGGCTGCACGGCATCATGCGGGTGCGCGGCTTCACGCAGGACGACGGCCACATCTTCTGCACCGAGGATCAGATCCTCGACGAATGCGCCGCCTTCACCACGCTGCTGCAGAAGGTCTACGCCGATTTCGGCTTCACGCAGATCATCTACAAGGTCGCGACCCGGCCCGACGCCCGCATCGGCAGCGACGAAGCGTGGGACCGCGCCGAGGGCGCGCTGATGGAGGCGCTGCGCCGTTCGGGGGTCGAGTTCCAGGTCTCGGCCGGCGAAGGCGCGTTCTACGGCCCGAAGATCGAGTACACGCTGAAGGACGCGATCGGCCGCGAATGGCAATGCGGCACGATGCAGGTCGACCCCAACATGCCCGAGCGGCTGGGGGCCGAATACGTCGCGGAATCGGGCGAGCGGCGCACGCCGATGCTGCTGCACCGGGCGATCGTCGGCAGCCTCGAGCGCTTCATCGGCATCCTGATCGAGCAGCACGCCGGCGCGCTGCCGGTGTGGCTCTCGCCGCTGCAGGTGGTCGTCGCGACGATCACCGACGCTCAGGTCGACTACGCCGCAAGCGTCGCGAAAATGCTTCAAAAACAAGGGCTTAGAGTCGCGACCGATTTACGCAACGAAAAGGTGGGCTATAAAATACGCGAGCACTCCGTGCAGAAGGTTCCGTACATCCTCGTCGTCGGCGACAAGGAGAAGGCGAACGGAACTGTTGCGGTACGCGCCCGCGGCAACCAGGACCTGGGTGTGATGACGCTCGACGGCTTCGGGCAGAAGCTCGCCGGCGACATCGCATCGCGCCACTGATCCTGTCGTTGCCTTGCGGGCGCTTGCCGATTCCGAGTTGGGGTTCGACGCCTGCGAGCCCGTTGAAAGGCACAGACCATCGCTACTTCTTTTGCTGACCGTCGCACTCCCAACGTCGAGCGCAAGCACCGCCTGAACCGCGAGATCATGGCGCCCGAAGTCCGGTTGAACGGCGTCGATAACGAAGCCCTCGGCATCGTGAGCATCTCGGAAGCGCTGCGCATGGCAGGCGAACTCGACGTCGATCTGGTCGAGATCGCGGCCACCGCCGATCCGCCGGTCTGCCGCCTGATGGACTACGGCAAGTTCAAGTACCAGGAGCAAAAGCGCGCCGCCGAGGCGAAGGCCAAGCAAAAGGTCATCGAAATCAAGGAAGTGAAGTT
>JBDHSE010000324.1:0-3378 GCA_039807955.1 Ideonella sp.
ACAGCATTGCGCGGTGTGCCACGGCTCCGACCGCGGCGGCTACATCGCGCCGGCGCTGAACCGCGACGAGACCAGGCTCAGCCACGCGCAGGTCATGTCGAAGATCACCGGCGGCGTCCCGCCGACGCTGATGCCGTCGCACCCGAGCTGGGGCCGCTCGGCCTTGTCGCCTGCCGATCGCGAACTGCTCGCGACGCTGATCACGACCCAGCCCGCAACCACGCCCGGCTGGAGCATCGACGACGTGCGCGCCTCGCTCGAGGTTCTGATCGCCGACGAGACGAAGCTGCCCGCCAAACCGCGGTTTCGCATCGGCCATCTCGACGACCTGATGGCGGTCATGTCGCGTGGCCGGCTCGCCAGGGGCCCCGAGGCCAAGGTGCTGTTCTTCGACGGACGCACGCACCGCAAGGTCGGCGAGGTGGCGACCGGCTTCGCGCCGCACCTGATGGACTTCCACCCGACCGAGCCGCGCTGGGCCTACGTGCGCGACGACATCGGCTACGTGCACAAGATCGATCTGTACTCGATGCGCACCGTGCGCAAGGTGCGCGCCGGGCTCAACGGCACGTCGCTCGCCGTGTCGCGCGATGGCCGCTACGTGGCGGCCGGCTCGTACGTGCCGCACACGATGGTGATCCTCGATGCGAGCACCCTCGAGCCGGTCCGGCTGCTCGAGCTGGCCGGCGTCGACCCCGACGGCAAGATGGTGCAGGCCGATGCCGGGATCATCACCGCGACGCCGTTTGCCAACGTGTTCGTGGTCGCGCTCGAGCAGGCCGGGCAGGTGTGGATCGTCGACCTCGACCGGCACGACGCGCCGGTCACCCGGATCACCGACGTCGGCCGCCATCTGCACGACGGCTTTCTCTCGCCCGACGGGCGCTTTTTCGTCGTGTCGTCGTACGACGACCACCTGAACACGGTCATCGATCTGGCCGAAGCACGCATCGTGCGCAAGATCCCCGCCGGCTGCAAGCCGCATCTGGGCTCCGGCGCGGTGGTGCGCTCGAACGGCCGGCTGGTGGGCATCGGCACCAACATCGGCGAGGCCGATTGCAAGCAGTTCGAGGTGACGGTGTTCGACATGGCGAGCTTCGACGTCGTCAAGCGCATCCCGGTCATCGGCCCGACCGAATCGCCCGCCGCGCACCCCGACGCGCCGTTCGTCATCGTCGACATCGTCGGCACCGGGCCGAACGCGAACAAGCTGCAGTTCATCGACAAGGACGCGCTCGAGGTGGTGCGCACGATCGAGGTCGCGGGCGCGCTCGGCCATTCGCACTTCCCGGAGTACACGGCGCGCGGCGACTACTTCTACGTCAGCGCGCGCTACCGCGGCGACCGCTCGCTCGGCGCCCCCGGCGGGCGGCTCGTCGTGTTCGACTCGCGCAGCCTGCAGCAGGTGAAGTCGATCGCGATCGACGTGCCGGCCGGCGTGTTCTCGCGGGTGCGCGCGCGCAGCGTCGTCGTCGGGCTGCAGGAGAAGACCCCGTAGCGGCGCAGGCCGCCGTCCTTCTGCCACCATGGCGCGAGGCACGGCAGCAGCGCAAAAGGGGGCATCGGGCGTGCGCTATCTCGCACTCGTCACCGACTACGACGGCACGCTGACTTCGCACGACAGCGTGGCGCCGCCGGTGCAACGCGCGCTCGAGCGGCTTCGGGTCTCGGGCCGGCGCACGGTCCTCGTCACCGGCAGGCGGCTCGACGATTGGCTCGCGGTGTGTTCGTGCGCGACGTTGTTCGACCTCGTCGTCGCCGAGAACGGCGCCGTCGTCTACAACCCCGCCAGCCGCGAGCGGAGCTGCCTGGCCGATCCGCCGCCGCCTCGTTTCGTGCAGGAGCTCGCGGCGCGCGGCGTCGAGCCGCTCGAGATCGGGCAAGTGGTCGTCGCGACCCGCGCGCCGCACCGATCGACGGTGCAGGACGTGATCTGGGAGCAGGGCCTCGAGATGCAGGTGATCGGCAACCGCGATGCGGTGATGGTGTTGCCCGCCGGCGTCAACAAGGCTTCCGGGCTCGACTACGCGTTGCGCGAACTCGGGCTGTCGCGCCACGAGGTGGTCGGCGTCGGCGACGCCGAGAACGACCAGTCGTTCCTGCTGCGCTGCGAATGCGCGGTGGCGGTGGCCAATGCGGCGCGCTCGACGAAGGACGTCGCCGCGATCGTCACCCGGGGCGAGAGCGGCGACGGCGTGGTCGAGCTGATCGACGAGCTGATCGCAGACAATCTGGAGCGCACCGGCGGCAACCTGCCGCGCAACCTGATCCTGCTCGGCCGGCGCATCGACGGCGCCGAGGTGCATCTGCCGCCCTACGGCCACAACGTGCTGATCGCGGGGCCCTCGGGCTGCGGCAAATCGACGCTCGCCGCGGGGATCATCGAGCGCCTGATCGGCAAGGACTATCAGGTCTGCATCGTCGACCCGGAGGGAGACTACGGCAGCATGCGCGACGTCGTCGCGATCGGCGGCGACAAGCGCGCGCCGAGCGTCGGCGAGGTGCTCGCCATCCTCGAAGACCCCAAGATCAACCTGAGCGTCAACCTGCTCGGGCTTGCACCCGACGATCGGCCGGGCTTGTTCGCACAGTTGATCCCGAACCTGCAGGCGATGCGGGCGCGCACCGGCCGGCCGCACTGGCTGGTGCTCGACGAGGCGCACCACATGCTGCCCGAGACCTGGGGCCATGCCGGCGCGGTCCTGCCGCTGCGCCTGCACGAGACGATTCTCGTCACGGTGCATCCCGATCATGTCGCGCCGGCGATCCTGGCGCCGATCGACGTCGCGCTCGCGATCGGCCAGACGCCCGAGCGAACGCTCGCCAAGTTCGCCGCGGCGGTGGGCCAGCCGCTGTCATGGCCGCCCGGCCTCGCGCACCGGCCCGATCAAGTCGTGGCCTGGTTCCCGCCGCTGCGCCAGCCGCCGTTCGCGCTGCGTGCGGCGCGTACGCGCGCCGAGAGGATCCGCCACCGCCGCAAGTACGCCGAAGGCAACCTGCGCTGGAACAGCTTCTACTTTCGCGGGCCCGATGGCAGCCACAACCTGAAGGCGCAGAACCTCGCCGTCTTCTGCCAGATCGCGCAGGGCATCGACGAGGCGACGTGGATGTTCCATCTGCGCCGCGGCGACTACTCGAACTGGTTTCGCCACGCGATCAAGGACGAAGCGCTGGCCGACGAGGCGCAGCGCATCGAGCGCCGTGCCGACCTCGAACCGTGGCAGACGCGCGAGGCGTTTCGCGAACTGGTGAACGGGCGCTACACGCTGGCCGAATGAGGCCGCCGCGCCGGGACTATTCGGACGCCGCGCCCTCCGGCGCGCGCACCAGCAGCACCGGCACCGGCGCGATGCGCACGGTCTGCTCGGCGTCGCTGCC
>JBDHSE010000325.1:0-3377 GCA_039807955.1 Ideonella sp.
AGTTTCATGTCGCCTGCTACCGCAGCGTGAATCGCTTGCCCGCCAGCCTTGCTCATAAGGTCCCAATCTACCGGGAGGACTGCTGCACGCCAACCCGGGAGATTCAGTACCGGTGTTGCACGACTACTTGGCCGCGAATCCAGCGCGCGAGCGCGATCTCGACGCATCGATCGAGGAAGCGGGCCACATCGCCTCTAGCCCGCGCCGTTGGTGCTGGTGTGCATGATGGAGCTGAGCATCAGATGGCGTCCGGCGGTTGCGGCGTTCTGAGTCGGACTGGGGCCGCTCGATCCCGGGAGGGG
This sequence comes from Ideonella sp., assembly GCA_039807955.1. Classification (GTDB taxonomy): domain Bacteria; phylum Pseudomonadota; class Gammaproteobacteria; order Burkholderiales; family Burkholderiaceae_C; genus CAIKUF01. The sequence continues at coordinate 303 of JBDHSE010000325.1, forward strand.
GCAGCGATGCCACACCGGGGGAACAAATGGGGGAACGGGTTGAGCACATCGCCACTCAGACCTCGGTTCCATGCGGTTCAGCGGTCAGGATTCGAACCCCTCCGGGCAGGCCATTCGTGCGTTTCCAGAACGCGCACATCTCGGCGAACTCCCCGGTCTTCACAGGTAGCAAGTCGCTTGGTGCAATCAGAGCGGCGCTCGTTGATGCTCGACAGGGCGGGGAAACCGCGGAAACACCTGGGGGAACAAGGTTCACTGCAATTGAGGGCACCACGATCTCGTCCGCGCCGGTAAGCAGCCCGGACGAGCCCTCGGCCAAGTCCGCATTCAGCCCTTGCGGCCGCCGATCTTCATCAGGAAGAACGTCAGCACGCCGATGAACAGGCTCAACGCCAGCCCGAGCGCGACGATGTGGCGGCTGCCGTCCCAGGCGACGACCTCGCGCAGGAAGTAGACCGCGAGCACGGCGATGATGACGCTGATCAGGTTGCCCTTCAGATCGTCGAGGTTGCTGACCTTCATCCATGCGGGCAGCGGCAGCGAATCGTCGATGAACAGCGTGTACAGGCCCATGCTGATGATGAAGACGGCGATGGCGATCAGGAAGACGTCGACCGCCTCGATCAGCCCGACCGCGAACACCTTGACCGCCTTGGGCGTCAGGCCGCCGCCGTGCAGCGCGTCGAAGGTCGCCGTCGCGACGACCAGCGCCTCGTAGACCATCAAGGCGAGTGCGCCCAGAAAGGTGCACAGCACCGGGATGAGCATCGCGTAGCGCGCCGAAGAAAGGGCTCGTCTCAGCATTCGAGGCTCCGCATGGCATTCCGATCCAGGCTCGCGACGGTTTCGATCGCCCCATTGTCGCCCGGGCCGCGGTGCGATCGCACGACCCGCGCGACTTCGGGCGATACTCGCCTCGCCATGCACAGACTCATGAAAGCCCGCTCGGCCGCCGCCATCGCGCTCGCCATGCTCGCCGGCACGGCGCTCGCGCAAACCGTCTACGAAAGCCGCGACAAGAGCGGCCCGGTGTTCTCGGACCAGCCGTCGGCCGGGGCGTCGGCGGTGCAGTTGCAGGCACCGAACGTGATCGCGATGCCGGCCGCGGCGCCGGTGCAGACGGCGTCGGCGCCGGCGGCGGCGTATCGCAGTTTCATCATCCTTGCCCCCGCAGCGCAGGGTTCGATCCATTCGAACATCGGCGCGTTCGACGTCAAGGCACGGCTTTCGCCTGCGCTGCGCGGCAGTGATCGCATCGTCGCGAGCCTCGACGGCAACATGCTGAAGACGCGCTTTCGCAGCCCGAACCTGCGCATCACCGAAGCCGACTGGAGCGCGGCGGCGAGAAGCGGCGACAGCCTGCACACGATCCAACTCGCGGTCGTCGACGCCAACGGCGAGTTGCTGATCGCGTCGGCGCCGGTGAGCTTTTACATGCAGCGCGCGACGGTCGCCAAGGAACGCCGCGCGCGCTGAACGGCGCGGCGCGCCGATCGGTCAGTCGCTGCCCTCGGGCACGTAGACGATCGAGCCGTCCTTCATGCGGTAGGCGACGCCGGCCTTCTCGCCGTCGCCGCTGCCGATCGCGCCGCTCGCCTTGTAGCGCTCGACCTTCTCGCCCTTCTTGACGACGATCTCCATGTTCGGCTTCCCCGGATCGGTGATCACGGTCACGTCGCGCTGCGCGAAGGGGCTGAGCAGCGGGTTTTGCGCCACCGTGATCAGCAGCGCGGCGATGATGACGAGGAAGATGTCGATCAGGTTGACGACCGACAGGATCGGGTCGTCGCTCTCCGGCTCGTGCAGCAGCTTCAGCGCCATCACGCCGCTCCGCTCGCCGCCGCAAGCGCCTTCACGCGCGCCGGCTCGGGCGTGCGCCGCTGCGCGATCTCGAGGACTTCCTCGGCGAGCCAGCGGCGGCGCACGTTGGCGACCCAGAAGGTGATCGCCGCGGCGATCAGCGCCAGGATCACGGCCGAGAAGGCGATCGTCAGGTTGCTCGACACCTGCGCCAGGTTGCCGTCGGACAGGCCCTTCAGCGCCGGGCCCATCGGGATCATCGTCGCCACCAGCCCGAGCAGCGGCGTCACGCGGCTGGCGATGCGCGGGCCTTCCATCAGTTTGTGCGCGCGCAGATCGAGCTCGTCTTCACTGAGGCCCGCCGGGCCGGCGGCGCGGTGCGCGGCGACCAGCGGCCGACCGCCGCCGGCGCGGCGGCGCAGCGCCAGCATCGCGAACTCGCCCAGCACCCAGAAGGCGTAGACGAAGAGCGCGGCGATCAGCAGCAGCGTGGGCAGCAGGAAAAGCTGCGCGACGGTGTACATCGTGGTTTCGAGCGTGGTGGACATGGCAAGGGCCTTTTGATGCAGTGACGAAAGAATCTCAGGCGGGCTGCAGCCGCAGCGCGCCGTGCGTGGCCGGCGCCAAGCGCTCATCGGCGCGCCAGCCGCGCCAGGCACCGCCGGCCGCGGCCAGCGCCAGCACCAGCATCGCGGCGAGCGCGTCGACGACGATCGAGGCCGGCGCCGGTGGCGGCGGCGGCTCGACGCGGTCGAGCTTGATGCCCTGGATCGGCAGTGGTGGCGGCGGCACAGCGGGCGGCGTTTCGGGCGGCTGCACCGGTGCCGCTGCTGCCGTGGGCGCCGCAGCAGGCGCTTGCACGGCCGGCGCCGGCGCGGCCAGCCCGTAGCCCGGCGCGACGAACTGCCTGAACGCCTGGTTTGCGCTGCGCACCTGGTAGCGCTGCGCCAGTTCGTTGTAGCGCGCCTTCAGTTCGGCGACGCTCTTCGGGTCGGCGTCCCACTGCTTCAGCCGTGCCGCTTCGAGCATGCGCTCGATGCTCTGCGCCAGCGCATGCGGATTGTTCTGCTCGAACCAGTCCTTCAGGCCGAGCGCGTGCTTGTCGCGCACGTAGACGTCCATGAACTCCTGCCACTGGTCGCCGCGAACGACTTCGCGCGCGACGCTCTGCCAGCCGGCAAAGTTGTTGATACCGTCGAGCACCTGCAGCGTGCCGGCGTAGCCCTCGGCCATCAGGCCCTGGATGTGGCCGGGGTGGAAGTTGCGCGTCGCCAG
>JBDHSE010000326.1:0-3371 GCA_039807955.1 Ideonella sp.
GGGCGCGCAGGCGCAGCGCGTGCGCGAAATCCTGCCCGAGGACCTGCTCGGCCGCCCGCCGGTCGTGCTCGACGAATCCGGCGTCGCGGCGACGCTTGCCGACAAGGCGGTGATGATCACCGGCGCCGGCGGCAGCATCGGCGCCGAGCTGTGCCGGCAGGTGGCGCGCTTCAAGCCGTCGCGGCTCGTCCTGTTCGAGGCGAGCGAGTTCAACCTCTACAGCGTCGAGCAGGAGCTGGGCGAGGCGTTTCCGGCGCTCGAACTCGTGCGCCTGCTCGGCGACGTGAAGGACGCGGCGCGGCTGGCCGAAGTCTTCGCGACGTGGCGCCCGGCAGTCGTCTTCCACGCCGCGGCGTACAAGCACGTGCCGCTCGTCGAGCGCGACAACGAGTGGACGGCGCTGCAGAACAACTTCGTCGGCACCTGGCAGGTCGGCCTTGCCGCGGCGCGCGCCGGCGCCGAGCGCTTCGTGCTGATCAGCACCGACAAGGCGGTCAACCCAGCCAACGTGATGGGCGCGACCAAGCGCGCCGCCGAGATGGTGGTGAGCGACCTCGCCGCGGCGCACCCGGCGACGCGCTTCATGGCGGTGCGCTTCGGCAACGTGCTCGGCTCGTCGGGCAGCGTGATCCCGAAGTTCAAGGAGCAGATCGCGCGCGGCGGCCCGGTGACGGTGACGCACGCCGACATCATCCGCTACTTCATGACGGTGTCCGAGGCGGCGCGCCTCGTGCTGCAGGCGGCGGCGATCGGCGACAGCGGCCAGGTGCTCGTGCTCGACATGGGCGAGCCGGTGCGCATCGTCGATCTGGCGCGGGCGATGATCCGGCTGGCCGGTCACGCCGAGGGCGAGATCGAGATCGTCTACAGCGGCCTGCGACCGGGCGAAAAGCTCTACGAGGAACTGCTCGCCGACGCCGACGCGACGCTGCCGACGCACGTGCCGCGCATCCACGTCGCGCGCATCGCGTCGGGCGCCGAGCGCGTACCGGCGATGCTTGCCTGGGTAGCGCAGCACCCGGCGGCGAGCGACGCGCAGGTGCAGGCCTTCCTCGCCGAGATGGTCGCGGAGTACCGACCGGTGCTTGTCGAGACCGATGTGCAAAGCACATCGGCACGTGCCGGCGGCGCGGCGCGATGAACGTCGCCTACCTCGACCCGGCCTACAGCCGCCACTTTCACCTGCTTGCCGGTTGCATCGCGGCGCGCAGCGGCGGCCGCGTGCTCGCACTGCTGTCCTCTCCCGCGTACCTGCCGTACACGGTGGGCGACGCAAGCTGCGTCTGGAAGCCGGGGCGTTCGGCAACGCCGCGTGCGCTGCCGGCGGAGTTCGAGAAGGCCGACTGGGCGCCGGGCGGCGACGCGCGCGCGCAGGCCGTCTTCGCGCACACCGTTGAGTGGTTCGTCGCGCGCTTCAGGCAGGAACGCATCGAGCTGTGCCTCGTTTTCTCGGACGCGCGGCCGTTCTCGGTCGCGGCGCGGATCGCGGCGCAGGAGGCGGGCGTCGTCTGCGTCTACTTCGAGCGCGGCGCGTTCCGGCTCGCGACGTCGAGCCTGAGCACGCAGGGCCTCAACGCCCGCTTCAGTCTCGCGCGCGCGAAGGCACACGAAGGCATCGCCGGCATGGCGGCCGACGCATCGCTGAGGCACCGTGCGTCCGAACCCTGGCTGCGGCTGCGCTTCGCGCGCTTCGTGCTGAGGAACCTGCTGGCGCGCGCGCTGCACGGCGACCTTCGATACATCCAGCACAAGCACTACGCCGCGCCGCACTACGTGCGGCTCGCCTGGGTGCAATGGCGCACGAAGCATCGCCAGCGGCGTGCCGATCCCGTCGAGTTCGCCACATCGCGCGACAAGCCGGTCATCATTGTCGCGCTGCAACTGCCGGCCGATTCGCAGTTCGTCCTCTATTCGCCATTCGCGACCAACCAGGAGTTCATCGATTTCATCTGCGCCGCGGTGCGCGACGTCGCGCCCGGCGCGGTGCTGCTCTTCAAGCGCCATCCGATGGATGCGTCGAACGACACGTTGCCGTCGGGCGCGCGCTGGGTCGAAGGCAACCTCGCCCGCTTCGACGCGGCGCGGCCGGTCGTCGTCTGCATCAATTCGACGGTCGGCTTCGAATCCCTCGTTCGCGGGCTGCGCGTGATCGTCTTCGCGCCGAGCTTCTATGCCGGTGCGCCGGCGCTGGTGCATGCCACGCGCGAGGATTTTCGCGAGCGTCTGCGCGAGGCGCTCGAACGAGAAGGTGACGCCGCGGCCGGCGAGCGGCTTCGAGCCGACGTGCTGCGCTGGTACCAGGCGCCGGGCGACAGCTTCGCCTACACGCGCGAGGATATCGAGGCCACGGCGGCGATCGTGCTGGAGCATTTCCGAGCCGCGCACCGGGGAGTCTCGCCAATCGAGCGATAATCCCCGCCCTGCGTTGACCGAATCCGGTCGCGGCGCCAGCAGACAGGCGCCGACGCGCCGACGAAGGCTGGTGCCCGCGCGCCGGCACGGGTCCGCATCCCAACCGACTTCTCTTCTCGAACCCATGCACCTGACTCGCCCTCCGGTCACCGACCGCAAGATTCGCTTCGCGCTCGCCGGCTGCGGCCGCATTGCCGCCAATCACTTCAATGCGCTCGAGAAGCATGGAGAGCGCTGCGAGCTTGTCGACGTCTGCGATGTCGAGCCCGCGGCGCTCGACGCCGCGGTGACGCGAACCAAGGCGCGGGGCCACCAGCGTTTTGCCGACATGCTCGCAGCGACCCAGGCTGACGCCGTCGTGCTGTGCACGCCCAGCGGCATGCATCCCGCACAGACCATCGAAGCCGCGCGGGCCGGATTCGACGTCGTCACCGAGAAGCCGATGGCGACGCGCTGGACCGACGGCCTGGCGATGGTTCGCGCCTGCGACGAGGCCGGGGCGCGGCTCTTCGTCGTCAAGCAAAACCGCCGCAATCGCACGCTGCAGATGCTGAAGGAGGCGATGGACAAGGGGCGCTTCGGGCGCCTTTACAACATCAGCGTCAACGTCTTCTGGACCCGGCCGCAGTCGTACTACGACAGCGCGGCGTGGCGCGGCACCTGGGAGTTCGACGGCGGCGCGTTCATGAACCAGGCGAGCCACTACGTCGACCTGCTGGACTGGATCTGCGGTCCGGTCGAGAGCGTGATGGCCTATACCGGCACGCTCGCACGCCACATCGAGGTCGAGGACACCGGCGTCGCTGCGCTGAAGTGGCGCAACGGTGCGATGGGAACGATCAACGTCACGATGCTGACCTGGCCGAAGAATCTCGAAGGCTCGATCACGATCCTCGGCGAGCGCGGCACGGTGCGCATCGGCGGCGTCGCCGTCAACGAGATCAAGCACTGGGAGTTCG
>JBDHSE010000327.1:0-3362 GCA_039807955.1 Ideonella sp.
CGGCCCCAGTATGTGGAGCTGCCGAACTGGAAGCTGACGGTGTATTCGTAGCCGGCAGTGGATGCGAAGCTCTGCTGAACGCCGCCGAATGGCGGGCCGGCGGAATAGTCGGAAAGATCGAGGAAGCGGTCGCCGTCCTGGGCAGTGAGGCCCCAGGGGTTGCCGACACCGATCCAGGTGATCGCGTCACTGACGATCTGCCATCCGGTGAGCGCCGTGGCGCCGGGCGCCAACGTCATCGTCTGATTGCTCGGCGGCGCGAAGTCGCCCGACTCGAAGCTGCCGTTCTGGATGATGTTCGCGCTCGCAGGCTGCGCGAGCAGCAGCGTGAGCACCAGCGCAGGTGTCGCAATTCCGGTTCGCATGCTGAATCCTCCAGATCAGTGTGTCCGGCAGTCTTTCGCGCGATCGCGTCGCGCGTCAAGCGCGTCGCACCCCTCATTTGGGGGGGTACTCCGAAAACATGAGTCGTCCGGCGGCAGCGACAACAACCGTGTCGACTGAAGCAGTTCCAGCGTGCATCTCGTGGACCGATGCTCTGACTCGGCGATCGACTCGGGCGGCGACAATCTCCGCATCGTTGCCCATGCCCTGAAGGAGTGAAGCCATGACCGCCGAAGAACAACGCGCGTTGCTCGCCGTCGCCTTGCTCGCCGCGTTTGCCGATGGCGACAAGTCCGACGTGGAGCGCGAGGAGGTCAAGCGCATCGCCGCGACGCTTGGCGGCCAGGCTTCGGAGTTGAACATTCCGGCGCTGATGCAGGACGTGCTGTTCGGGCGCCTCTCCGTTCCCAAGGCGGTCGGTGCGCTGAAGGCGAAGGAGTACCGCCAACTCGCCTACGAGCTGGCCGTGTGCGTCTGCGACGCCGACGGCGTACAGACGCAGGCCGAGCAGAAGTTCCTGGCCGGGCTCAAGGCCGAGATCGGCGCCGGCCTGGATACGGCGGTCGAGACTCAGGCCGACGCCCTCGCGCGCGAGACCGATGCGCCTGCGGCAGCGAGCGCCGGCACGGCGGCAGCAGCCGGTATCGACCGCGCTGCGCTGGACAAGACGATCTTCAACCGCGCCGTGCTGTGCGGCGCGCTCGAGCTGCTGCCGCAGAGCTGGGCGAGCATGGCGATCATCCCGCTGCAGGTGAAGCTGGTGCACGGCATCGCGCAGGCTCACGGCATCGAGAACGTCGATGCCGGCATGATCAAGGAGTTCATCGCCACCGCGGGCGTCGGCCTGACCGGGCAATACCTCGAGCAGTTCGGCCGCAAGCTGGTCGGCGGCCTGCTCGGCTCGGTGCTCGGCGGCCTGGGCCGCGGCGTCGGCAGTGTGAGCACGGGCATGGCGATGAGCTTTGCGACGACCTACGCGCTCGGCCAGTTGGCCGTTCGCTACTACGGCGGCGGCCGGCAGATGAGCACCGCGCTGCTGAAGCAGACGTACCAGGACCTGCTCGTCAGCGCCAAGCAGATGCAGCAGCAGGCATTGCCGCAGATTCAGCAGCAGGCGAGCACGCTCGACGCCGGCAAGGTGCTCGAGATGGTGCGCAAGCCGCTGGCGTGATCGGCCGCGGGCTTCGTCGGATACCGAACACGCAGCGTTGCGCACAACGGCCGCGGCGGCGAGTGGCCGCAACGCCGGCGCGGTGCGGGTTTGCGGCGGCCGAACCGCGTTGCTATAACCGCTGCAAGGCAAACCGGAGCAGCAGATGAACCTTGCATCGAATCTCGAGCGCCACGCCGCGCAGGCGCCGGCGCACCCGGCGATCCTCTTCGAAGGCCGCACGATCAGCTACGCCGAACTCGACGCGTCGGCGTCGCGGCTCGCGAATGCGTTGCGCGCCCACGGCATCGCGGCGGGCGACCGCGTCGCGCTCTTCTTGCCGAACGTGCCCGAGTTCGCCGTCGCCTACTACGCGGCGCAAAAGCTCGGCGCGATCACGGTCACGATCAATGCGATCTTTCGCAGCGCCGAGGTCGAGTACCTGCTCAACGATTCCGGCGCGAAGGTCGTCTTCACCGTCGCCGAACTGGCCGAACACGTGCCGCGCGAGCGCTGCCCCGCGCTCGAACACGTCGTGCTGTGCGAGGGCGAGGCGCCCGGGCTTGCGACGCTTGCCGACTGGTGCGCCGGGCAGGAGGCGGCGTTCGCATCGGTCGAGTGCGCGCCGGACGCGCCGGCGGCGCTGCTCTACTCGTCGGGGACGACCGGCTTTCCGAAGGGCGTGACGCTGACGCAGTCCAACATCGCGACCAACATCGTGCAGGCGGCGAAGTGCTCGGGCTACCGGGCCGACGATCGGCTCGCGGCGTTCCTGCCCCTCTTTCACGTCTACGGCCAGAACTACATCATGAACGCTGCGGTGCTGGCCGGCGCGACGCTCGTGCTGTTTCGCCGCTTCGTCCCCGACCAGGTGCTCGACGCGATCGAGCGCGACCGCATCACGCTCTTCTTCGGCGTGCCGACGATCTTCATCGGCCTGCTCGCGATGGATCTCTCGCGCCGGGACCTGTCGTCGATCCGCTACGAGATGTCGGCCGCCGCGACGATGCCCGAGGAGATCTCGCGCCGCTGGACCGAGCGCTTCGGGCGCCGCGTGTACGAAGGCTACGGTCTGACCGAATGTTCGCCGTTCGCCTGCTACAACGATCTGGCCGAGCATCGCTTCGGCTCGGTCGGCCGCGCGGTCGAGGGCTTCGAGCTGGCGATCTTCGACGAGGCCGACCGCGAGGTGGCCCACGGCGAGTGGGGCGAAATCGTGATCCGCGGCCCGGGCGTGATGCAGGGCTACTGGAACCGCCCCGACGACACCGCGCAGGCGCTGCGCGGCGGCTGGCTGCACTCGGGCGACATCGGCCGCATGGACGACGACGGCTACGTCTTCATCGTCGATCGCGTCAAGGACATGATCAACGTCTCGGGCTTCAAGGTCTGGCCGGCCGAGGTCGAGCAGTACCTGTACAAGCTGGCGCAGGTGCAGGAGGTCGCGGTCTACGGCGAACCGCACGCCGAGAAGGGCGAGCAGGTCGTCGCCGCCGTCGTGCCGCGCGCCGGGCAGGCCGTGAGCGCACAGGAGATCATCGCCTACTGCCGCGCCAACATCGCCGCCTACAAAGTGCCGGCGCGGGTCGACATCGTCGCCGAACTGCCCAAGAGCGCGACCGGCAAGATTCTGAAACGCGTGCTGCGCGACCAGGGCGCGAAGGCGTGATCCCGGATCCAGGATGATTGGCCGGGGCGGCGCGCGGCTCAGGCGCGCAGCCGCAGATGAAAGCCGCGCTGCGCGGTGAACCTCTCCGCGCCGCCTGCGATCAGCGCCCGGTGTAGGGTGAAGGCGCGCGCAGTTTCTCGCGCCGCTCCTGGCAGGCGA
>JBDHSE010000328.1:0-3354 GCA_039807955.1 Ideonella sp.
GCGCAGCCCAGGCTGGCCGCCTGGGCAAGCGGCGCAACGCGGTATGCACGCTTTGCGAGGGGCAACCCGAAGGGCCGAGGCAGCCGAGGGCGCTGGCGGGCGTTGCGCCGCTTGCTCGGGCCACGCGGCCCGAGCCGCGCGGCGCGCCTACGCCAGCGCCCCCGGCTGCCCCGGCGCGGGCGCATTGATTTGGGAAACACCCTCTGAGCGGCATCTACTTCGGCTGCGGCTTCCTGTTCGTCTACGCCGCCTTCAACGTCGCGACCGTCGGCGCCGTCGTGTACCTGCTGGGGCTCGCCGTCGCATGCTCGGGGCTCGGGCGCTTGTACTCGAGATCGAAGCTCGGGTCGGCTGGCGCGTACTTCGACTTCATCATGGTGTTCGAGCTTGTGCTCGGGATATTGATCATCGTGCTGGCGTGGCTGAGGTAGCGGCATAGCGGCGCGAAGACAGCGAACGGAGACCCGAGATGGCGTTGACCCCTGCGCCGGTGCAGGAAGTGTCGTTCGACGAGATTCCGTTTCGCGGCATCGTCGAGCAGTCGCTGGTCGGCGTCTACGTCGTGCAGGACGAACGCATCGTCTACGCCAACGACCGGCTCGCGCAGATGTATGGCTATACGCGCGGCGAGTTCGTCGGCATCCCGATCGCGCGGCTGATCGCGCCGGCGTCGCTCGCCGAGGTGCAGCGCAACTACCGGCTGCGCATCAGCGGCGAGGTGCCCGACATCCGCTATGTCGCGCAGTGCCTGCGCCGCGACGGGCAGTTGATGGTCCTCGACATGCAGGCCTCGCACGTCGAGTGCCGCGGCCGCCCCGCGCTTGCCGGCGTCGCGATCGACATCACCGAGCGGGTGCGCCGTCAGCAGGAGCTGCAGCGCTCGCACGAGCGGCTGCGCGAACTGGCGCAGCACATCAACAGCGCGCGCGAGGTCGAGCGCAGCCGGTTGTCGCGCGAGGTTCACGACGTGCTCGGCGGCATGCTGACCTCGGCCAAGATGGATCTGTCGCGCATAGTGCGCCGCAGCGCCGAGCAGCCCGAACTGCACGCGATCGCGGTCGATCTCGTCGCGCTGCTGCAGCAGACGATAGACACCGCGCGCGAGATCTCGGAGCAGATGCGCCCGGCAAGCCTCGGCCTGCTCGGCCTGCCGGCGGCGCTGCAGCAGACGATCGAACGCTTCGGCGCGCGCCACGATCTCGCGACCTCGATCGACATCGAGCCCGGCCTGCCGGAGCTGCCGGCGGACACCGCGACCCAGCTCTACCGCATCGTGCAGGAGGCGCTGACCAACGTCGCGCGCCATGCGCAGGCGAGCCGCGTCGAGCTGACCTTGCGGCGCATGCCTGACGGGCTCGAGCTGCGGCTCGCCGACGACGGCCGCGGCATCGACGCGGTGGCGCACCGGCCGGGCGCGATCGGGCTCTTCAGCATGGCCGAACGCGCGCGCGAGATCGGCGCCAGCCTCGACGTCGCCGCGCGCCCGCAAGGCGGCACCGAACTGCTGCTGCGACTGCCGCTGCAGGCGCGAGGCGAGGCCGCGCCGTGATCGAGTTGCTCGTCGTCGACGACCACACGATCTTTCGTGCCGGGCTTGCGCGCCTCATTTCGGACGAGCCCGACCTGCGCGTCGCCGGCGAGGCGGCCGACGGCGCGACGGCGCTGGCGATGATCCGCGCGCGGCGCTACGACGTGGTGCTGATGGACATCAACATGGGCGCGCGCAACGGTCTCGAGACGCTGGCGGCGATCCGCGTCGACCAGCCACGGCTGCCGGTGATCATGCTGTCGATGTACGTCGAGGCGCAGTACGCGAAGCTCGCGCTGCGCTCGCGCGCCAACGCCTACCTGTCGAAGGACACCGAGCCCGACGAGCTGCTGCGCGCGATCCGCCATGTTGCGCAGGGCGGCGTCTACGTCGGCGCCGGTCTGGCACCGCTGATGCAGGCCGACGAACGGGCGGCGGCGCACGACACGCCGCACCGCGCGTTGACGCCGCGCGAGATGCAGGTCATGCAGGCCATCGCGCGCGGCGTGCCGCTGACCGAGATCGGCGCGCAGATGTGCATCAGCGTCAAGACCGTCGGTTCGCACCGCAGCCGCATCCTGGAAAAACTCGGCGTCGCCAGCAACGCCGAACTCGTGCAGTACGCGATGCGCCACGGGCTGGTCGACTGACGGCCCGGCTGCAGGTCCGACTGAAAACCGATAACCTAGGGTAAACCCTAAGATCGCCCCAGAAAACCATACCTGCCGCTCAGGCAGCGGTCTACCTACCATCGGTCTCATGCCAATGCACCGTCGCCGGTGCGAAAGCAGCGCCCAGCAACGCCACCGGAGATCGCACATGAGTACCGAGAAGAAGTTCGCATCGCACGCCGACGTCGAGGAAAAGAAGGTCAGCTTCGAGCAGCTGTCCGAACACGCCTGGGCCTACACCGCCGAGGGCGACCCCAACACCGGCATCATCATCGGCGACGACGCGGTGCTCGTCGCCGACACGCAAGCGACGCCGGCGATGGCCGCCGACGTCATCCGCCGCATCCGCGAAGTCACCGACAAGCCGATCAAGTACGTCGTGCTGACGCACTACCACGCGGTGCGCGTGCTCGGCGCGTCGGCCTACAAGCCGCAGCAGATCATCGCCAGCCACGACACCTACGACCTCATCGTCGAGCGCGGCGAGGCCGACAAGGCGAGCGAGATCGGCCGCTTTCCGCGCCTGTTCCAGAATGTCGAGAGCGTGCCGCCCGGAATGACGTGGCCGACGATCGCGTTCAGCGGCAAGCTGACGCTCTGGCTCGGCAAGCTCGAGGTGCAGCTGCTGCAGCTCGGCCGCGGCCACACCAAGGGCGATACCGTCGTCTGGCTGCCGGGCGAGCGCACGCTGCTGTCGGGCGACCTCGTCGAGTTCGACGCCACGCCGTACGCCGGCGACGCCTACTTCAAGGACTGGCCGCAGACGCTCGCCAACATCGCCGCGCTGAAACCGCTCGCGCTCGTCCCCGGCCGCGGCGCGGCGCTGCTCGGCGAGGAGCGCGTTGCCAAGGGCCTCGAGATGACGAAGACCTTCGTCTCCGACTTGTACGCGAGCGTGAAGGCCGGCGCCGCCGCCGGCAAGGACCTCAAGACCGTCTACCGCGAGACCTACGACAAGCTGCACCCGAAGTACGGCGGCTGGGTCATCTTCGATCACTGCATGCCGTTCGACGTGACGCGTGCCTACGACGAGGCGACGCAGTACCCCGATCCGCGCATCTGGACCGCCGAGCGCGACCAGCAGATGTGGCACGCGCTCGAAGGTTGATTCGCTCCCGGCACGCCCAACTGCCTCGAATCGGCTCGCTGCCGCCA
>JBDHSE010000329.1:0-3331 GCA_039807955.1 Ideonella sp.
ATGCTGTTGCCGGCCTGCTGCACGCGGCCCTCGATGCGGCGCGTCAGCAGATTGACCTTGGTGAGCGCGCCGTCGCGCCCGAAGACATACGCCGTCGCGCCGTCGCGGCCGTAGACGACCGAAGCATGCGACAGGTCGCCCAGGCCCTCGATGCGCCCGAGCGCGCGCATCTCGCTCGTGTTGACGACGGTCAGCGCACCGTCGGCGCGGCCGACGACGACGCCGAGGTCGCCGCTGCCGGCCGGCGCGTTTGCGGCCGGCGGCGCGCCGACGCAGGCTGTGAGCGCCAGCGCGGCGAGCACCCACGCGGCGAGCTTCGCCGCACGCGCAGTCAGGCGGCGCATCACTTCGACACCCTCGGTTCCTGCGGGAAACCGGCGCGCAACTGCTGCGCGATCCACAGCGCTTCGGATTCGCTCAGCATCGACTTCCACCCCGCCATCGGCGTGCCCGGCCGACCGTGCAAGGTCGTCGCAACGATCGTCTCGATCGTGCGATCGGAAAGCGCCTGCGGCGTCAGCGGCGGACCGAGCCCGCCGGTGAGTTGCAGCCCGTGGCAGGCGCCACAGTCCTGGCGCACGACGTGCACCAGTTCCTGCTGGCGCTGCGGCGTCAGTTGCGCCTGCGCCGCGCCGGCCGCGAGGAACGCCGCGGCGAGTGCCGACAGCGGCCGGGGACGCATGTGCGTTTCAAACGACAGCGATCACTTCATCGCGAGGATCATCGCGATCGCTTCCTTCAGGTCGGCGTCGCTGATCTTGCTCACCGGGTTGGGCGACATCGGCACCGGACCCCAGACGCCCGAACCGCCCTTGCGCACCTTGTCGAACAGCTTGGCCGGCGCATCGGCCTGGCCGGCGTACTTCTTCGCGACGTCCTTGTACGCCGGGCCGACGACCTTCTTGTCGTCGGAATGGCAGGCCAGGCAGCCGGCCTTCTTCATCGCCTCGGTGTCGGCGGCGCGAGCGCTGGCGGTGACGAAGCACGCGGCAAGCGCGACCGCGGCGATGGGTAGCAAGTTCTTCATGTTCGGATCAGTCCTGTTCGGGAAGGGGTTCACGTCAACGGCCCGGCAACGCCGGGCCTCCGCGCTTGACGAGCAAGCACGCAAGCATACCGCCAGCGGCTTGCTCGTTCGCCGTCAATACACGTCGCGCTGAGTGTTATAGACGTTGAAGTGGCCGGTCGGCGTGATCAGCTTCGGGTCCTTGATGACCTTCTTCAACTTCAAGGTCTTGTCGTCGACGACGACCAGCGCGCTCTCCTTGTTCTTCGCCGACCAGACCGAGAACCAGACCTCATCGCCCGCCTTGTTGTACTCGGGCTGGACGACGCGCTTGGCGCCGTCGTCCTTGATATCCGCCCACTCGGCGATCGGCAGCACGGTGTAGCCCTTGTCGAGCTTGTCGATGTCGTAGACGACGACCGACTGCGAGATCTTCGGCTCCGGGTTGAGCGGCGCGTCCGAATACAGGTGCCGACTCTTCGGGTGGCTCTTGATGAAGAGCGCGCCGCCGCCCGGGCCCTTGAGCGTCTCGACGACCTTGAACGCGTACTGCTTGTGGCCCTTCGGGTCGGTGCCGATGAGCGAGATCGTCTCGTCGCCGAGGTGGCCGGTAGCCCAGACCGGGCCGTACTTCGGGTGCACGAAGTTCGCGCCGCGGCCCGGGTGCGGCGTCTTGCCGACGTCGACGATCGCCGCCAGCTTGCCTTCCTTGGCGTCGATCACCGAGATCTTGTTGCTGTTGTTGGCGGCGACCATGAAGTAGCGCTTCGAGCTGTCGAAGCCGCCGTCGTGCAGGTACGGCGCCGAGCCGATCTCGGTCATCTTGAGGGCGTCGATGTTCGAGTAGTCGACCAGCATCGTCTTGCCGGTCTCCTTCACGTTGACGAGGAACTCGGGCCGGAAGTGCGAGGCGACGATCGACGCGACGCGCGGCTCGGGGTGGTACTCCTGCGTGCCGACGACCATGCCGCGGGTGCCGACGATCTTCAGCGGCTCGAGCGTCGAGCCTTTCATGATCGTGAACTGCGGCGGCCAGTAGGTGCCGGCGATGACGAACTTGTCCTCGAAGCCCTTGAACTTGCTCGAGTCGACCGAGCGCGCCTCGAGGCCGACGCGGATCTCGGCGACGGTCTCGGGCCTCTCCATCCAGAGGTCGATCATGTTGACCTTGGCGTCGCGGCCGATGACGAACAGGTAGCGCCCGGAGGCCGACATGCGCGAGATATGCACCGCGTAGCCGGTGTTGAGGATGGCGATGATCTCCTTCGAGTCGCCGTCGACGAGCGCGATCTGGCCGGCGTCGCGCAGCGTCGTCGAGAAGATGTTGTCCAGGTTGAACTTGTTCATCTTCTTCGTCGGCCGCTTCTCGGGCGGGACGAGGACCTTCCAGCTCGCCTTCATCTCGGCCAGGCCCCACTCCGGCGGCACCGGCGGCTCCTGCTGCACGTAGCGCGCCATGATGTCGACCGTCTTCTCGTCGAGTTCACCCGACGTGAGCCAGTTCGGCATGCCGGCAGGCGACCCGTAGGCGATGAAGACCTTCAGATAGTCGGTGCCCTTCGGGACCGTGATGTCGGGCGTCAGCGGCTTGCCGGTCGCGCCCTTGCGCAGCACGCCGTGGCAGCCGGCGCAGCGCTCGAAGTAGGTCTTGCGGCCGATCTCGAACTCGGCCTCGGTCATCTTGGGCGCGTTCGGGTTCGCGTTCGGGTGCATCGGCTCGTTGGCCAGCGGCGACGCGGCCCCCTGGTACGCGGCCTCGGGCGCGGTGATGTGGCCTGCGGCATCGGCCTTGGCGGCCGAAGCGGCCGCCGCCGGCGAGGCCGGCTTGTCCTGCGCGATGGCGGCGAACGACACCGCCGCGAACACGAGCGCGGCGAGTCGGGCGGGGTGCGGTATCTTCATCGTTTCGTTCCTCTTGCAGACAGCGGTTTTCGAGATTCTTGCGATGGGCAGCGCGGCTTGCGCACTCTCGGGCGGGCCCGGCGAAGGCTGCGGATCGGCATCCGGAGCGCCGGTATCGTCGGTGCGCGGCGCCGGCACGGCCTTGAAGCAGTTCAAGGACGGCGAGGCCTCCCGGTTCACAAAATGGTTTTGTTGCGTTGCATCAATGATCCCTCGCCATGAGTGAATAGAAACGGCCCCCATGACCACACTCGACGAAACGCGTTTCTTCTCGCCGCTGGACGCGAGCGCCGACCGCCTGCCCGCCACCGTCACCCTCGTCGGCGCCGGCCCGGGCGACCCCGACCTGCTGACGCTGAAGGCGGCGCGCGCGCTTGCCGAGGCGCGGCTCGTGCTCTACGACAAGCTCGTCTCGAAGGCGGT
>JBDHSE010000330.1:0-3327 GCA_039807955.1 Ideonella sp.
GCCGAGATGAAGCAGGCCGGCAAGGAGACCCGCCCGCCGCTGCCGACGCCGGCGTGCGAGGACCCGGGGCCGTTCGTCGCGGCGCCGGCGTCCGCGTCCTAGATTCGATTCACTCGATCGCTCGACAACTCCGCCATCCTCGCCGGCGGCAGCGATGCTGCGCATCGCTCAGCGACGCTGCGGCGCCTGACAAGCCAATGAAACGGCCGCGGCAGTGCGCTGCCGGATCCTGGCTCAGTTCGGGGCCTTGGCGAGGTTCTTGCAGGCGGCGTCCAAGTCGCCAGCGAACTGTGGCGCATCGGCGGTCTTGCCTTCGTTCGCCGAGAGCACACGGAACAATTTCTGGCGGGCATCCTCGGTCAGCAGACCTTCGCGAACGGCGACCTGTGTGGTGTAGCAGATGCCGGCCAAGCCGCCGCCGGCTGCGCCGCCAGCCGTTCCCATCAGGCCGCCGCCGAACAGTCCGGCGCCGAAAGCAATCAACGCGATCAGAACCACCCATCCAATCTTCATGCTTCCGCCCCCTTGGCCGGGATTGCTGTCTCGCCGCCTCCGCCTCGAGCGCTTAGGCGAGCGTCAGGCTTTCACGCCGAAGACCTCGGCACAGCGCGACAGGCCCATCTCGCCGCCGCGTGTGTCGCGTGTCGTGTTGAACGCGGTGATGACGCCGTTTGCGTTGGTCGTGATCTGCACCTCGCAGACCAGTTCCTCCGACGTCGCCGGCTGCGTGATCACGGTCGCCGGCGCGACCGAGACGCCGACGCTCACGCTCGTCGACTCGGTCTTCGACGAGCCGGGTCCGGTTTGAGTCGTGTGACTCGTGGTGTGTGTCTTCTCGTAGCCGCCGCCGGTGTTGGGCACCGTCTGCACCTGCGCCGGATGATTGATGAAGAACTGGCCGCCGCGCCATGAGTACAATTTGCCGCCGTCGGCGGTCGGCATCGTCTGCAGCGGCATGCCGTACTTCGCGAAGAATGCTTCTGCCGGCTGGCCGACGAATCGTGTCGACAGCGACTGCTGCGCCTGCTCGGGCGTCGCGCCGCACCCCGCAAGTACGATGGCGGTGATCGCGGTAGCGAACCGCGAGCCGAAGTCAAGCGAGCGCATGATGCACCTCCATGGTCTGGTGAACGTTGGAATCGAACGGCTCGAGAATGCGGCGAGCGGCATTCTAGGCGGGCCACTCGATTCTTGCAGGCGTTGCGCCAACCGATAGCAGCGAAGGAGGACGATGAGGGCCTCGACGCACATAGAGGTGTCGGCGCGGCGAGCGAGGGCGCCGCGGTTGCGCCCTTGCGCGCATGCGTGGGGCTTTGCACCTGTCGTGTCGCTGCTGGCTTTTGGTGTTGCCGCAGGAAAGCTGGCAGCGGCATCGACGTCGGAAGCATGGGCCGCGTTCGAGAAGGAGGTCGTCAGCGCTTGTACGAAAGCGAGCGGGCTCGCCGACGCGCGGCCCGCCGGGCGAGCGGTGGATTTCGACGACAGTGTCGGCTACACCGCGCTGCTCGTCGCCGGCCGCTTTCCGCAGCCGCACATGCATGGCAAGGAGACCCGCGTGCTGTGCCTGTTCGACCGGCGCACGCGCAAGCCTGCCATCGCCGACGCCGAAGCGCTTCGCGTCGACTGACACTCAGCCGACGCTTGCGCGCGGCGCTACGTTGGCTGCTTCGGATGCGTGGCCTATTCGTGCGCGCCGGTTGCCGGCGCATCGGCCGCCGGCGCGGGGCCGGTGGCCGCCGTCTCGCCCTTCAAGCGGTCGGCGAAGCGTTGGGTGAGGAGCGGCCCGCCGATCGATGTGATCACCACGAGCACGAGGACCGCGTTGAGCACCTCGTGCGGAATCAGCGGTACCCCGGCCGCGTTCACGGTGCGATAGGCGACCGTGGTCGCGGCCAGCGTCGCGGCCACTTGCGGCAGCGTCAGGCTCCAGGTGAGGCCGATGTCCGCGCGCGGATAGCGAAACAACATCCCGGTGATCCATGCCGCGAGGAACTTGCCGGCGAAGAGCCCGCCCGCGAGACCGAGCGACAGCAGCGGCTGCGTGCGCAGCGTCTCGGCGAGCAGTACCGGCTGGATCAGCATGCCGGTGGTCAGGAAGAAGGCGGGAATCAGAAAGGTGTTGCCGATCAGCTTCAGCGACTGCGCCGGTTCCTCGACGACGACCGCGCGCCGGGCCGCGATGCCGGCGAGGAACGCACCGACGATGCCGTCGATCCCGAACAGCGACGCCGCCTCGGAAGCGCCGGCCACGAGGATCAGGAACAGCAACAGCCGCGTCTCGTGGCCCGGTTTCCAGCGCGTGCCGATATAGCGGATCAGCCAGCTCGCGCCGAGCAGCATCAGCGGGATGAACACCGCGATCTGCGCGAACTGCAGTGCGATGCGCTGCGCGGAGAAACCGGTCTGGTGAACGAGCAGACAGATCGCGAGCACGATCATCGCCGAGATGTCGGTGAACACCGTCGCGCCGGCCGTCGCGACGACACTTGAACGGCCGAGCAGCCCGGCGCGGTCGACGATGCGATAGCCGAGCAGCGTGTGCGATGCGAGCAGCGAGCCGATCAGAATCGACGCGTTCCAGCCGAGACCGAGCGCACGCGCGACCGTCGCGCCCGCGGCCAGCGGCAGCCCGAAGGTCGCAACGCCGAACACGGCGACCTGCAGGCGCGCGCGCTTGAGCAGCGAGAAGTCGATCTCGAAACCGACGAAGAACAGCAGCAGGCCGACGCCGAGCTCCGCGCCGATGCGCGTGAGGGTGCGGTTCGGGTCGAGCATGCCGATGCCGTTCGGCCCGAGCAGCCAGCCCAGGAAGATGAAGCCCAGCACCGGCGGCAGGCGCAACTTCTCGCACAGGCTCGGAACGATCAGGAACAGCGCGATCCAGCCGAGGAATTGGTTCAGCGGCTCGAGGCTCTGAAACGCTGCGATTGCGTCGTGCACTTCGATGGTCCCCGAATGTCACATCAAGCACAGAGGGACAGCCGTTCTTCGGCAACCGCGTGGTCGGGTACGCGCCCGAGGTGCGCAGACCGCGGTGGCTGCCCGCAGTTGCGCTGCCTGCTCGTCTCGCCTCATCTCGCCTCACTGGAGCGGCGTTGCCCGCAGGTGTTCGCGAGACGGGTGCGGTTGCCTGTCGGCGTTGATTGTTGGCGCGGCGCGTCAGCGGCACTCGCACTTGGGCTCGGTCCAGCACATCGGGTTGGTCCCCGAGGTGTCCTGCCCGGCCGAACACGATGCCTGCTTGCCCGCGGGACAGGATACCGAGCAGCTGCGGCACCCCTTGGTCGCGGGGGCTGAACAGGTGGTGGGTTGGCCCTGCGGCACGAA
>JBDHSE010000331.1:0-3325 GCA_039807955.1 Ideonella sp.
TTCGCGCGCGACATCGACCGCATCGCGATCCAGCTCGAGACCTTCATCGAGGAGTTCTCGAACATCCTGCAGCGCAGCGCGAGCCAGTCGGCCGCGCCGCCGGCGGCGACGCCGCGCTGACGCCATGCCCGCCGTCGTCTCGCGCCGCGCCGGATCGCACCGCCGAACGATCAACGAGATCAACATGGTGCCGTTCATCGACGTCATGCTCGTGCTCCTGATCATCTTCATGATCAGCGCGCCGCTGATCACGACCGGCGTCGTCGACCTGCCGTCGGTCGGCAAGAGCAGCCAGCGGCCCGACCACGTGATCGAGGTCATCGTCGCCAAGGACGAGCGGCTGCGCCTGCGCGTCGACGGCAAAGGCGAAGGCAGCGCGCTGCCGCTCGAGCGGCTGAAGGCGCGCGTCCTCGAGGCGCAGGGCGGCAACGCGCAGACGCCGGTCGTCATCTCGGCCGACAAGAACGTGAAGTACGAGACCGTCGTCAAGGTGATGGACACGCTGCAGCGCGCCGGCGTGCAGCGCGTCGGCCTGCTCGTGAAGAACGCCGGATCGTCATGAACGCACCGGCCCAGCGCCACCCGCTGCTGCCGCGCGGCGCCGACGGCCGGCGCCAGGGTATCGTGCTGTCGGTGCTGGTCCACATCGGCCTCCTGATCGCGATCGCGATCGGCCTGCACTGGCGCAGCCACACGCCCGAGGCGAGCGAGGCCGAGCTGTGGTCGGCCGTGCCGCAGGCGGCGGCGCCGCGCGAGGCCGAACCCGTCGTCGCGCCGCCGCCTCCGGCGCCGCCGGCACCGGCCCCGAAACCGGCGCCCAAGGTCGTCGAACCGCCGGCACCCGTGCCCGACGCGCAGATCGCGATCGAGAAAGCGCGCAAGGAACGCGAGGCACGCGAGGCAGCCGCCGAGCGCGAGGTGCAGCAGAAGAAGCTCGCCGCCGAGAAGGCGCGCAAGGCCGAAGAGGCCGAGAAGGCCGAGAAGGCGGCCGAGGCGGCGGCCAAGGCCGAGCGCGACCGCATCGCGAAGCAGGAAGCGGCGGACAAGAAGCGCCAGCAGGAGGCGGCCGAGAAGAAGAAGCAACAAGCGCTCGAAGCGCAGCAGGCGAAGGAGCGCGAAGCCGCGCGCGCCGAGCAGATCAAGCGCATCCAGGGCATGGCCGGCGCGAGCGGCGACGCCGGCGCGACCGGCAGCGCGCAGCGCTCGGCCGGGCCGTCGGCCGGCTACGCGGGGCGCATCAAGGCCAAGGTGCGGCCCAACATCGTGTTCGCCGACCAGGTCGCCGGCAACCCGACCGCCGAGGTCGAGGTGCGCGCCGCGCCGGACGGCACGATCATCGGCCGCCGCCTCGTCAAGAGCAGCGGCATCCAGAGCTGGGACGACGCCGTGCTGCGCGCGATCGACAAGACGGCCGTGCTGCCGCGCGACACCGACGGCCGCGTGCCGCCGACGCTGCTGCTCGTCTTCCAGCCGGGCGAGTAGCGCGGCCGCGGGCTTTGCCGCACGCAGCACCGGCACGCCCGCGGGCTGCGCTCCTCAGGACGAATCGCGCACCATCGCCGACCTGATCCGCTCGATCGCGTGCGACGGGCTGAGCTTCTTCGGGCAGACCTCGGTGCAGTTCATGATCGAGCGGCAGCGATACAGGCGATAGACATCGTCGAGGAAGGCGAGCCGCTCGGACGTCGCCTTGTCGCGGCTGTCGGCGATGAAGCGGTACGCCTGCAGCAGCCCGGCCGGCCCGATGAACTTGTCCGGGTTCCACCAGTACGACGGGCAGAAGCCGCTGCAGCAGGCGCACAGGATGCATTCGTAGAGGCCATCGAGCTTGTCGCGCTGCGCCGGCGACTGCAGCCGCTCGCGCTCGGGCGGCAGTTCGTCGTTGATCAGGTACGGCCGGATCGCGTGGTAGTGGGCGAAGAACTGCGTCATGTCGACGATCAGGTCGCGCACCACCGGAAAGCCCGGCAGCGGCCGCAGCACGACCGGTTCGCGCAGATCCTTCAGCGGATGGATGCACGCCAGGCCGTTGCGGCCGTTGATGTTCATCGCATCCGACCCGCACACCCCTTCGCGGCACGAACGGCGAAACGACAGGCCGGGGTCGATGCGCTTGAGGCCGATCAGCGCGTCGAGCAGCATGCGGTCGTGGTGGCCGGGCGTGAAGTCGTAGTCCTGCATCCGCGGGCGCTGGTCGGTCTGCGGATCGAAGCGGTAGATGCGAAACCTCATGCCCGCCGCTTTCGATGTCAGGCCGCGGCGAGTGCCGTCGCGACGGTGAGAGCGACGCGCGTCAGCACGCCCAGCAGCAGCGTGCCGACGACCGCGAGGATGGCGATGCGCAGCGCCGGCACATGCACATAGTCGAGCACGACGTCGCGCGTGCCGATCCACGCATGCACCGCAACAGCGATGAAGCCGACGATGATCAGCACCGCACCGTGCGTCGACGTTGCAAGCGCGCGCCAGGCGTCGTAGCCCGGCGGCGCGGCGAGCAGGTTGACGATGCCGAGCAGCAGCAGAAGCAGCACCAGGATCGCGCTCAACCGCTGCAGCAGCCAGGCCGATTGGCCCGAGAAGAGTCTCATGTCGGTGTCTCCCCGTGTCGATTCATCGCAGCGACCAGACAACGGCCGCAGTGACAGCGATGATCGGCGGCGCAAGCGTCGCGACCCAGGCCGTCGCGCGCGCCTGCGCGAGCCGCCAGCCGACGCCGGCGTCCATCAGCAGATGGCGGATGCCGGCCAGCAGATGGTGCGAGACGGCCCACACGCCGGCCAGCACGAGCAGCGCCGTCCACGGCGCGTGCAGCCCGGCGAACAGCGCATCGAAACTCTGGCGGTTGCGCAGCGACGCGTCGAGCGCGAGCGCCGCCGGCGGCAGCAAGACGAGCAGCACGAGCCCCGACAACCGATGCCCGATCGACGCGATCGCGCCGATCGGGAAGCGGATCTTCCACAGCGTCAGGAAGTGCGGCGCCTTGCGAGGCGGCGCCGGTCGGTCGACCTCAGCCTGCAGCGCCATCACCGGCCTCCAGCGCGATCGCGCGATGCAGTTGCGCAAAGCGCTCGTCCGCCTGCGAGCGAAAGAGCGGATCGGGTGTCGCGTCGTACGGCGGCGGCTCGATCGCGCGCCAGTCGTCGGCGCCGAGATGGCGCTGCGCCGCCGGGAAGAGCGTCAGCTCCTCGAACGCCATGTTGTGGCGCAGGCGTTCGGCGTACAGGCGGATGCCGGCCGCGGCAAGTTCGTGCGACATCGATTCCTCGCGCAGCGCGCCCTCGAGGTCGCGCAGCAGGTCGATGCCCTGGCGCGCGAGGCGCACATG
>JBDHSE010000332.1:0-3323 GCA_039807955.1 Ideonella sp.
CTGTGCAACAAGATGGCGCCGGCGCTGCGCAAGGTCTACGACCAGATGGCCGAGCCGCGCTGGGTGCTGTCGATGGGGTCGTGCGCCAACGGCGGCGGCTACTACCACTACAGCTATTCGGTCGTGCGCGGCTGCGACCGCATCGTGCCGGTCGATGTCTACGTGCCGGGCTGCCCGCCGACGGCCGAGGCGCTGCTCTACGGCATCCTGCAGCTGCAGGCCAAGATCCGGCGCGAGAACACGATCGCGCGCTGATTGCAGACGGAACCGACACGCCGATGAGCAGACTCGACACCTTGCAGGCCGCACTCCAGACGGTGCTCGGCGGCCGCATCCAGCGCATGAAGCGCGAGCGCGGCGAGATCACGATCCGCGTCGCCGCCGCCGACTACCTCGACGTTGCGACGACGCTGCGCGACCACCCCGAACTGCGCTTCGAGCAGTTGATGGACCTCTGCGGCCTCGACTATTCGGCGTGGAAGGACGAACCGAACGAAGGGCCGCGCTTTTGCGTCGCCAGCCACCTGCTGTCGATCAGCCACAACTGGCGCCTGCGGCTGAAGGTGTTCTGCCCCGACGACGAGATGCCGATCGTCGCCTCCGTCACGCCGGTGTGGAACGCGGCCAACTGGTTCGAGCGCGAGGCCTTCGACCTCTACGGCATCCTGTTCGAGGGGCACCTCGACCTGCGCCGCATCCTGACCGACTACGGCTTCATCGGGCATCCCTTCCGCAAGGACTTCCCGGTCTCGGGCCACGTCGAGATGCGCTACGACGAATTGAGCCGGCGCGTCATCTACCAGCCGGTGACGATCGAGCCGCGCGAGATCACGCCGCACATCATCCGCGAAGACAACTACGGCGGTCTGCATTGAACTGGCGCCATGGCTGACATCAAGAACTACACGCTCAACTTTGGCTCCGGCCGCGCGCCGAGCGCGCTTGACTTCGTGTTCACGAAGTCAGCCTACACCGCCGCCTGCGGCGGTGGCTCCGGCCGCGCGCCGAGCGCGCTTGACTTCGTGTTCACGAAGTCAGCCTGCGCCGAAGTTCAGCGTGATCCGGCGCGGTCGGACAAGGTCGTGTATGGCTGACATCAAGAACTACACGCTGAACTTCGGGCCGCAGCATCCGGCGGCGCACGGGGTGCTGCGCCTCGTGCTCGAGCTCGACGGCGAGGTCGTGCAGCGCGCCGATCCGCACGTCGGCCTGCTGCACCGGGCGACCGAGAAGCTCGCCGAGAGCAAGACCTTCATCCAGTCGCTGCCGTACATGGACCGGCTCGACTACGTCTCGATGATGTCCAACGAGCACGCCTATTGCCTGGCGATCGAAAAGCTCCTGGGCATCGAGGTGCCGATCCGCGCGCGCTACATCCGCGTCATGTTCGACGAGATCACGCGGCTCTTGAACCACCTGATGTGGCTCGGCGCGCACGGCCTCGACTGCGGCGCGATGAACATGCTGATCTACTGCTTTCGCGAGCGCGAGGACTTGCTCGACATGTACGAGGCGGCGTCCGGCGCGCGCATGCACGCCGCATACTACCGCCCCGGCGGCGTCTACCGCGACCTGCCCGACACGATGCCGCGCTACAAGGCTTCGAAGGTGCGCAGCGCCAAGACGATCGCGCGCCTGAACGAGGCGCGCAGCGGCACGATGCTCGACTTCATCGACGACTTCTGCCGCCGCTTCCCGGCCAACGTCGATGACTACGAGACGCTGCTCACCGACAACCGGATCTGGAAGCAGCGCACCGTCGGCATCGGCGTCGTCAGCCCCGAGCGGGCGCTCAACCTCGGCTTCACCGGGCCGATGCTGCGCGGCTCGGGCATCGTCTGGGACCTGCGCAAGCACCAGCCCTACGAGGTCTACGACAAGATGGAGTTCGACGTGCCGGTCGGCACCCACGGCGACACCTACGACCGCTACCTGGTGCGCGTCGAGGAGATGCGCCAGGCCAACCGCATCATCCAGCAGTGCGTCGCCTGGCTGCGCGACAACCCGGGCCCGGTGATCGTCGACAACTACAAGGTCGCGCCGCCGTCGCGCGTCGACATGAAGACGAACATGGAGGAGCTGATCCACCACTTCAAGCTCTTCACCGAAGGCATGCACGTCCCCGAGGGCGATGCCTACGCGGCGGTCGAGCATCCGAAGGGCGAGTTCGGCATCTACATCGTCAGCGACGGCGCGAACAAGCCGTACCGGCTCAAGATCCGGCCGCCCGGTTTCCCGCACCTGGCGGCGCTCGACGAGATGGCGCGCGGCCACATGATCGCCGACGTCGTCGCCCTGATCGGCACCCTGGACATTGTTTTCGGCGAGATCGACAGGTAGGCGAGCCATGAGTTTTTCGGACACCACACTCGCGCGCTTCGCGAAGGAAGTCGCCAAGTACCCCGCCGAGCAGGCGCAGTCGGCGGTCATCGCCTGCCTCGCGATCGTGCAGCAGGAGCAGGGCCACGTCAGCCACGAGACCGAGCTTGCGGTCGCCGAATATCTCGGCATGCCGCCGATCGCGGTGCATGAGGTGACGACCTTCTACAACATGCTCAACGGCGCACCGGTCGGCCGCTTCAAGCTCAACGTCTGCACCAACCTGCCGTGCCGGCTGCGCGACGGCCAGAGCGCGCTCGACCATGTCTGCGAGCGGCTCGGCATCGAGGCCGGCGCGACGACCGCCGACGGCCTGTTCACCGTCCAGCAGTGCGAATGCCTCGGCGCCTGCGCCGACGCGCCGGTGATGCTCGTCAACGACCGCCAGATGTGCAGCTACATGACGCCCGAGCGGCTCGACGCGCTGCTCGACACGCTCAAGGCGAACGCCGCCTGATGCCATGAAGCCCCTGGACCTCTCCCAGTTTCAATCCGACGGCAGCCGGACCTGCTTTCACGGCCGCCACATCGAGCCGCAGATCTACGCCGGCCTCGACGGCCGCAACTGGCGGCTCGCCGACTACGAGGCGCGCGGCGGCTATCGCGCGTTGCGCAAGGTGCTCGCCGGCCTCGACGGCGCCGGGCCGCTGACGCCCGAGCAGGTCATCGCCGAGGTCAAGACCTCGGGGTTGCGTGGCCGCGGCGGCGCCGGGTTCCCGACCGGCCTCAAGTGGAGCTTCATGCCGCGCCAGTTCCCGGGCCAGAAGTACCTCGTCTGCAACTCGGACGAGGGCGAGCCGGGCACCTGCAAGGACCGCGACATCTTGATGTTCAACCCGCACATCGTCATCGAGGGCATGGCGATCGCGGCGCATGCGATGGGCATCAGCGTCGGCTACAACTACATCCACGGCGAGATCTTCGAGGTCTACGAGCGCTTCGAG
>JBDHSE010000333.1:0-3317 GCA_039807955.1 Ideonella sp.
TTGCCGTCGGTGAAGACCATCGCCGCCGGGCCGTCCCACGGCTCGAGCATCGACGCGTGGTACTCGTAGAACGCGCGGCGGCGCTCGTCCATCTGGGTGTGCTGCTCCCACGCCTCGGGGATCATCATCATCGCCGCGTGGGCGAGCGGGTAGCCGCTCATCGTCAGCAGCTCGAGCGCGTTGTCGAAGGTCGCGGTGTCGCTCTGGTGCTCGAAGCTGATCGGGTAGAGCTTCTTCAGGTCGTCGCCGAGCACGGGCGACTTCATCACGCCCTGGCGCGCACGCATCCAGTTGAAGTTGCCCTTGAGCGTGTTGATCTCGCCGTTGTGCGCGACCATCCGGAACGGATGCGCGAGCGGCCACTCGGGGAAGGTGTTGGTCGAGAAGCGCTGGTGGACGAGCGCGAGCGCCGAGACGACGCGCGGGTCCTGCAGGTCGCGGTAGTAGCGGCCGACCTGGTCGGCGAGCAGCAGGCCCTTGTAGATCACGGTGCGGCAGCTCATGCTCGGCACGTAGTACTCGCGGCTGTGCTTGAGGTGCAGGCGCTGGATCGCGCTCGACGCCGTCTTGCGGATGACGTAGAGCTTGCGCTCGAGCGCGTCGGGGACGATCACGTCGGCGCCGCGGCCGATGAAGACCTGGCAGATCACCGGCTCCTTCGCGCGCACCGCGGGCGACATCGGCATCGAAGCATCGACCGGCACGTCGCGCCAGCCGAGCAGCACCTGCCCTTCGCGCCGGATCGCGCGCTCGAGCTCCTGCGCACAGGCGAGGCGCGACGCATGCTCCTTCGGCAGGAACACCATGCCGACGCCGTACTCGCCGGGCGGCGGCAGCGTGATCTCGCGCTCGGCCAGCTCGGCGCGGTAGAACTCGTCGGGGATCTGGATCAGGATGCCGGCGCCGTCGCCCATCAGCTTGTCGGCGCCGACCGCGCCGCGATGGTCGAGGTTCTTCAGGATCTGCAGACCCTGCTCGATGATGTGGTGCGCCTTGCGGCCCTTGATGTCGGCGACAAAGCCGACGCCGCAGGCGTCGTGCTCCATGCCGCTCGCATACAGCCCGTCGCGCGCGGCGGTCTGGATTTCCTGCGCGCCAGGCGCCTCGGCTTCGCCGGGCTGGGTGATTGCGGTCATTGCACGCTCCACATTCGATTCGTCGAAGTGGCAAGAATAGTGCAATGCAGCAATCTACTGCGAACAATTAAACGGGGTCAGACTCCTATATACAAGCTAACTGTCAACCAGAATGTAAATCGGGGCCATAGTCAAACAGGGCGGCTTCGGCTGCTGCCACGGGGCCGTCCGGCCCGCCGCGGTTGCGCGCGGCGGGCGGTCTGGGCCTCGAGCCGCGCTGCGAACGCGGCCGAGCCGTAGACCCAGCCCTTGCGCAGCGCATGGTCGATCACAAGCACCTGCTCGCTGGTGAGTGCTTGCTCCAGCAGCCGTTGATGCGCGACTTCGCGCTCGAACGGCGTGTTGCCGGTCGCCCAGTAGAGCGGTGCGTCGGTCACGAGCGCGTCGCTCGTCTGCCCCAGATGGTGGCGCGCGCTCGACCACGGCCAGTCGGCGGCCGCATGGGCGAGCCCGGCGCGCAGCGGCGCGAGTTCGACGAAGCACATGCATTCGCGCAGGTGCAACGCCGCTTCGATCACCGTCGAGCGAAATCGCCCTTCCCACAACGTGCCGCTGCGGCCGTGGCGGCGGTTGAAGCGCGCGACGTAGCGCCGGCCGAGGGTCTGCATCATGCGGCTCGTGCCGCCGGCATCGGCGGGCGTCGCGAGCAGCATGACCTCGTTGTCGGTCAGCGCGTAGGCGTGGATCGCGACCCGGTGGTCGAGCGCGGCGTTGCGCAGCAGCGCCAGAAAGGCTTTTCGATCATCGTCGTCGATGAACGTCGGCTGGCCGTTGTTGCCGCGCTGCACCAGCAGATGAACCTGGTTCGCGGCCGAAAGCCGGGCCAATCGCGCCATGCGTCAAGCCTTCGAAGACAGAAGTGCCGCGTTCACGGAAACAGCGTCTGCCCCGTCAGCCGCTCGTGCTCGCGCAGCGCGAAGCGGTCGGTCATGCCGGCGATGTAGTCGGCGATCGCGCGATGGCGCTTCGGCAATGCCGCGACCGCTGCCGGCAGCGCGGACTCGTCGCCGGCGTAAACGGCGAAGAGGTCGGCGATGACGCGGCGCGCACGGTCGGTCGTCTCGACGACCTGCGGATGCCGGTAGAGGTTGGCGTGCAGGAAGCGCTTCAACTGCGCGCCTTGCTCGCGCATCGGCGCGCTGAACCGGACAAGGGGCTTCGCAAAGCCGCGCACGGCATCGACGTTGGCCGGCGCTGCGGCGCCGAGCGCCGCGCGGGTCGACGCAACCAGGTCGCCGACCTGGCGCGAAACCATGCGCCGGATGATCTCGAACAGCAGCCGGCGCCCTTCGAGTAGCGGATAGGCCGCCTGCACCTCGCGCCGGCAGGCGTCGAACAGCTCGACGGCATCGAGTTGCTCGAGCGTCAGCAGCCCAGAGCGCACGCCGTCGTCGATGTCGTGCGCGTTGTACGCCACCTCGTCGGCGAGGTTGCACAGCTGCGCCTCGAGGCTCGGCTGCGTGCCGTCCAGAAAGCGGCGCGCGACGCCGCCCGGCTCGCGGTCTTCGAGCCGCTGCGCGTGGCGGCGCGAGCAGTGCTTGAGCACGCCTTCGCGCGTTTCGAAGCACAGATCCAGGCCGTCGAAGTCGGGGAAGCGCTCTTCCAGCGCGTCGACGACGCGCAGACTCTGCAGGTTGTGCTCGAAGCCGGCATCCGGTTGAGCGGCGCGCAGGCAGTCGTTCAACGCCTCCTGCCCCGCATGGCCGAACGGCGTGTGGCCGAGGTCGTGCGCAAGCGCGATTGCCTCGACCAGATCCTCGTTCAGCCCGAGTTCGCGCGCGACCGAGCGGCCGAGTTGCGCGACCTCGAGCGAATGCGTGAGCCGGGTGCGAAAGAGGTCGCCTTCGTGGTTCAGGAAGACCTGCGTCTTGTAGACGAGGCGCCGAAACGCCGTGCAGTGGACGATGCGGTCGCGGTCGCGCTGGAATGCATCGGCCTGCGGCGCTTCATCGCGCGCGTGGCGCCTGCCGCGCGAGCGAAGCGGGTCGCACGCGTAGCGCTGGATCATGGCCGCTCAGGCGCCGGTGTGCGCGGCGATCACTTCGGCGACCATCGCATCCGGCGCGGCGCGCACCGACGCCCGCCCCGGCGCGTCGATGACGACGAAGCGGATCTCGCCGCCCTCGGCCTTCTTGTCGCCGCGCATCAGCTCGAGGTAGCGATCCGCGCCGAGCGACGGGC
>JBDHSE010000334.1:0-3311 GCA_039807955.1 Ideonella sp.
TAGGGCAGCGCAGGCAGGGTGTGTTCCATTGCGTTCCTCTCTTGTCGGTTGGGGGTTCGATCGATTGTAGGCATCCGCCTTGTCCCTTGCCCGCATGCCTGCATCGGCACGCTCAGCGCGGGCGATCGATGTCGCGCATCACCTCGACGACATCGGCGCTGATGCGGCCGTCGGCGAGAGTCGCGGCGATGCGCAGCCCCGGCGCGAGCTGCGCCGTCGTCGTCAATGCAGTGCCGGCTTCGTCGCTCAGCCAGGCATAGCCGCGTGCCAGAACGCGCCGCGGGTCGAGCGCATCGAGCCGCGCCGCCTGCGTCGCGATGCGCTGCTGCTGCGCCGATCGCAGCACCGCGACGGCGCGCCGCAGGCGCTGCGCAAGCTCGCGCTCGTGCTGCGCGCGCCTTGCCCCGTCGTTGCGCGCGGCGAGCGCGAGCCGGTGCTGCAGCGACGCGAGCTTCTGGCGTTCGCGCTGCAGCGCGTCGGCCGGCCGTGCGATGCGCAGCGCGGCGCGATCGAGCCGCTGGCGGCGGTCGTCGAGCGCGCGCTGCACGCGCTGGCGCAGCAGCGCGAACGCCGCTTGCAACGCGGCGAGGCAGTCGGCGCGCGACGGCGCGGCGATCTCGGCGGCGGCGGTCGGCGTCGGCGCGCGCAGGTCGGCGGCGAAATCGGCGAGCGTGATATCGGTCTCGTGGCCGACGCCGCTGACGACCGGCAAGCGGCTCGCGACGATCGCGCGCACGACGCGCTCGTCGTTGAACGCCCACAGGTCTTCGAGCGAGCCGCCGCCGCGGCAGACGATCAGCAGATCGACCTCGGCACGCCGGTTGGCCGCCTCGATCGCCGCGACGAGCGCGGGCGGGGCATCGTTGCCCTGTACCAGGCTCGGATAGACGATCGCCTCGACGTGCGGCGCGCGGCGCGCGAGCGCGGTCACGACATCGTGCAGCGCCGCCGCGCCGAGCGAGGTGACGACGCCGATGCGCCGCGGATACGCCGGCAGCGCCCGCTTGCGCTCCGGCGCGAACAGGCCCTCGGCTTCGAGCTTGGCCTTCAGGCGCAGGAACTGCTCGTAGAGCGCACCGGCGCCGGCGCGCTGCATCGCCTCGACGATGAACTGCAACTCGCCGCGCGGCTCGTAGATCGCGACCCGGCCGCGAACTACGACCGCCTGGCCGTCGGCCGGAGCGAAATCGACGAGGCCCGCCGCGCGCCGGAACATCGCGCAGCGAATCAGCGCCGCGCGGCCTTCGGCATCCTTCAGGCTGAAGTAGCAGTGGCCGCTCGCGGCGCGCGTGAAGCCCGAGATCTCGCCCTTCACGGCGCACGCCGCGAAGCGCGATTCGAGCGCGTCGCCGACCGCATGGACGAGCGCGGCGACCTCCCAGACCAGGCGCTGCGCGGCGCCTGGCGCGGTCGATTCAGCCGGCCCGACCATCGGCAACGCGAGGATTGGCGCGGGTCGAGAACTCCACAACCGCGAAACGCAAGGCGCGGCGGACCAAATCCCCGCGCGCGGTGCTGTCGTTTTCGTTCAAGTGATTGATTTGCAAGGCCGATTTCATGCCTCAGTTTTGAGCAATCTGTGCCGGGGCTTGTGCTTTCGGCACTTGCGGCGCACCGCTGCCCGGTTACCCACAAAGTTATCCACCGCGGAAGTGAACAGTTCGCTGATCGCGGCAGCGCATCGAATCGTGAACCGGATTCCGGCCCCTGTTTCGCGGATGGCGCGCCCGGGCTTGGGGCCATAATCGCGCCTTTCGAGGAAAGCGCGTCGGGCGCCGCGAGGCATCACTTGCTGTCGATCATACAAGCCGCCGGCTGGCCGATCTGGCCGCTGCTCCTGTGTTCCGTCATCGCGCTGGCGCTCATCATCGAGCGCGTCGCCAGCCTTCGCACCCAGCGCGTCGCGCCGCCGCGATTGCTCGACGAGGTGCTCACCGTCACCCGCACCAGCCTGCCGGCGGCCGACGTCGTCAACAAGCTGGCCGGGAGTTCGGTGCTCGGCAGCGTGCTCGCGAGCGGCCTGCGCGCCGTGATCGCCGAGCCGCGCATCAGCGAAGTCGCGCTGCGCGACACCTTCGAGTCGTCGGGCCGGGCGGCGATCCACAACCTCGAGCGCTACATCAACTCGATCGGCACGATCGCCTCGGCCGCGCCGCTGCTCGGCCTGCTCGGCACCGTGATCGGCATGATCGAGATCTTCGGCTCGCAGTCGCCGACCGGCGGCAACAACCCGGTGCTGCTCGCGCACGGCATCTCGATCGCGCTCTACAACACCGCGTTCGGGTTGATGATCGCGATTCCGGCGCTGATGTTCTACCGCTACTTTCGCCGCCGCGTCGACAGCTACGCGCTCGACATGGAGCAGGCCGCCGAGCGCATGGTGCCGCACCTGATGCGCTTCTCGGTGCCGCGCCCCGCCGCGGCCTGACAGCCCGCCGATGGCGATGAACTTTCGCCGGCGCGAGCCGGAGGAACCCGAGATCAACCTGATCCCGTTCATCGACGTGCTGCTCGTCGTCCTCATCTTCCTGATGCTGTCGACGACCTACTCGAAGTTCACCGAACTGCAGGTCACGCTGCCGACGGCCGACGCCGACAAGGCGCGCGACAACCCGCACGAGATCATCGTCTCGATTGCCGCCGACGGCCGCTACGCGATCAACCGCGAGCCGGTCGACGGCCGCAACGTCGATGCGATCGCGGCCCGGCTCGGCGCCGCGAGCAAGGGCGCGAGCGACGCGATGGTCATCATCTCGGCCGACGCCAACGCCGCGCACCAGAGCGTGATCAACGTGATGGACGCCGCGCGGCGCGTCGGCCTCGCCCGCCTCACGTTCGCGACGCAGGCGACGGGCAGCGGCGGCGCGCACTAGTCGGCGCATGCTCGCCGTGCTGGCCCGGCGCATCGAGGCGGCGTGGGGCGCGCGCGGCGGGCTCGCATGGCTGCTCTATCCGCTCTCGCTCGTCTACCGCTTCGCGCTCACACTGCGCGCCGCGGCTTCGCGCGCCGGCTGGCCGGCGGTGCAGCGGCTGCCGGTGCCGGTCGTCGTCGTCGGCAACCTCGTTGCCGGCGGCGCCGGCAAGACGCCGACGGTGCTCGCCGTCCTCGACGTGCTGCGCCGCGCGGGCTTTACGCCGGGCGTCGTCTCGCGCGGCTACGGCCGCGACGGCAGCGCGACGCTCGAAGTGACGCCCGACACGCCGGCCCGCCTCTGCGGCGACGAGCCGCTGCTGTTGCGCCTGCGCGGCAGCGCGCCGGTCGTCGTCGGCCGCGACCGGCCGGCGGCGGCGCGCGCGCTGCTTGCCGCGCA
>JBDHSE010000335.1:0-3304 GCA_039807955.1 Ideonella sp.
ACGGCCCACGGGAAGAAGAAGGCGATCTCGAGGTCGAACAGGATGAACAGGATCGCGACGAGGTAGTAGCGCACGTCGAACTTCATGCGCGCGTCCTCGAACGCCTCGAAGCCGCATTCGTACGGCGACTGCTTGGCGGCGTCGGGCCGGTTCGGGCCGAAGATGAAACCGAGCGCCTGCGGCGCGATGCCGACCGCCGCACCGACCAGGATGAAGAGGATGACGGGAAGGTATTCGGCCAGATCCATGGGGCGTCGCGTGGCAGTGAGTGCTGGGCTCTTCTCGCATCCGTCCGCCGCGGATTTGCGTCCGCGCGGACCGCTGGTGCCGACGGCGAGACTCGAACTCGCACAGCTTTCGCCACTACCCCCTCAAGATAGCGTGTCTACCAATTTCACCACGTCGGCGGCGCTCAAAATAATGTCTGGTTGGCATGAGGAGTTGCGCACCAGACAACAGGGCATTCTACCCGCAAAGACTAGCCTCCCGGCCCGTTTGCGGCATCGCAGCAACGGCTGCGAGAAGGCGCTTGCTACTTGGTCGGAATCGCGCCAACGCCGGACGCTGCGGGGGCCGGAACTGCAGGTGCCGGCACTGCCGCGGCGGGCGCGGCAGGCACCACCGGCGCGGTGCCCGGAATCTGGCCCGCGCCCTGTGCCGGCGGCGCGCTCGCGGCGGGCGCGCCGGCGGCCGGGCGGTCGAGCGCGCTGGCGCCGGTCGAGCGCGGGCGGTCGTTCGAGATGAACGCCAGTGCGAGCGTGCAGGCGAAGAAGATCGTCGCGCTGAGCGCCGTCATGCGCGACAGGAAGTTCGCGCTTCCGGTCGCGCCGAACAGGCTGCCCGATGCGCCGCTGCCGAACGAGGCGCCCATGTCGGCGCCCTTGCCGTGCTGGACCAGCACGAGGCCGATCATCGCGAGGGCCGTCAGCATCTGCAGCACCACGATTGCGTTGAGGAAGACGTGCATTTCGAGAAGACTCCGATGGGTTCAGCCTGCGCGGCAGATCGCGGCGAAATCCGCCGCCTTCAGCGACGCGCCGCCGATCAGCCCGCCGTCGATGTCGGGCTGGGCGAAGAGCGTCGCCGCGTTGTCGGCCTTGACGCTGCCGCCGTAGAGGATGCGCATCTCTTCGGCGTGCGGCGTCGCGACGCGCAGCCTCGCGCGCAGCACCGCATGGACGGCCTGCGCCTCGTCCGGCGACGCGGTGCGGCCGGTGCCGATCGCCCACACCGGCTCGTAGGCGACGACGATGCGCGAGACGGACTGTCCGAGCGTGGCGATGATGGCTTCGAGCTGGCGCTTGACGACCTCGTCGGTGACGCCCGCCTCGCGCTCGGCGAGCGTCTCGCCGACGCAGACGATCGGCGTGAGCCCTTGCGCGAGCGCGGCCTGCGCCTTGTCGGCGACGAGCTGGTCGCTTTCGCCGTGCAGCGCGCGGCGCTCGGAGTGGCCATTGATCACGTAGCGGCAGCCGAACTCGGCGACCATCGCGGCCGAGACTTCGCCGGTGTAGGCGCCCGCGTCGTGCGCCGAGCAGTCCTGCGCGCCCCATTGCAGCGACGAGCCTGCGAGCCGCTCGCGAAGCTGCGCGAGGTACGGAAACGGCGCGCAGACCGCGGCGTCGCAGTGCCATGTGCCCTGCACTTCGCGCAGACCGTCGAGCAGCGCCGCGTTGGCGGCCAGGCTGCCGTTCATCTTCCAGTTGCCGACGACGAGTTTGCGACGCATCACCGAGCCTCCACGTTCAAGGGCCGATTCACCATGTCAGCACGATCTTGCCGATGTGCTGGTTCGTCTCCATCAGCGCATGGGCCTGCGCCGCATCGGCCGCGGCAAACACCTTGTGGATGACGGGCTTGACGCGGCCCGCTGCCAGCCACGGCCAGACCTTGGCGCGCAGCGACGCGGCGATCGCCGACTTGAACGCGACCGGCCGCGCGCGCAGCGTCGAGCCGGTGACGACGAGGCGGCGGCGCAGCACGAGACCAGCGTCGAACTCGGCCTTCACGCCGCCCTGCACCGCGATGATGACGAGGCGGCCGTCCTCGGCGAGGCACGACACCTCGCGCTTCACGTAGTCGCCGGCGACCATGTCGAGGATGACGTCGACACCGCGCCTGTCGGTGATGCGCAGCGCTTCCTCGGCGAAGTCCTGCGTCTTGTAGTTGATCGCGTGATCGGCGCCGAGGGCGAGGCAGGCGGCGCACTTCTCGTCGCTGCCGGCGGTCGCGAGGACGGCCGCCCCATGCGCCTTCGCGAGCTGGATCGCCGTCACGCCGATGCCGCTCGTGCCGCCCTGGACGAGGAAGGTCTCGCCGGGTGCCAGACGCGCGCGGTCGAAGACGTTGGACCAGACGGTGAAGAAGGTCTCGGGCAGACTCGCCGCCTCGACGTCGGAGAGCCCCTGCGGCACCGGCAGGCACTGGCCGACCGGCGCGACGCAGAGTTCGGCATAACCGCCGCCGGCGACGAGCGCGCAGACGCGGTCGCCGACCTTCAGCCCGGCCGCGGCGATCGCCTGAGGGTCGCCGCTGACGATGCTTCCGCAGACCTCGAGCCCCGGCAGGTCGGACGCCCCGGGCGGCGGCGGATACGCGCCCTTGCGCTGCAGCACGTCGGGGCGGTTCACACCCGACGCGGCAACGCGGATCAGCAGCTCGCCTGCGCCGGCCACCGGGTCCGGGCGCTGCGTCAAGCGCAGCACCTCGGGATTGCCCGGCGCGGAGATCTCGATCGCGTTCATCGCCTTGTCGCGGGCGATGCTCAGTCGCGCACCGGCGCCGGCTGGCGCTCGAGCAGCGCCTTCATCGACAGCTTGACGCGGCCCTTGTCGTCGGTCTCGAGGACCTTGACGCGAACGACCTGGCCTTCGCTCAGGACGTCGGTCACCTTCTCGACGCGCTCGTGCGCGATCTGGCTGATGTGCAGCAGCCCGTCCTTGCCCGGCAGCAGGTTGACGAGGGCGCCGAAGTCGAGAATCTTCGTGATCGGGCCTTCGTAGATCTTGCCGACCTCGACCTCGGCCGTCAGCTCCTCGATGCGCTTCCTCGCGTGCGCCGCGCGGTCGGCGTCGGTCGAGGCGATCGTGATCGTGCCGTCCTCGCCGATGTCGATCGTGCAACCGGTCTCCTCGGTCAGCGCGCGGATCGTCGCGCCGCCCTTGCCGATCACGTCGCGGATCTTCTCGGGGTTGATTCTCATCGTGTACAGGCGCGGCGCGAACTGGCTGACCTCGGCCTTGGCCTCGCCCATCGCCGCCTGCATCTTGCCGAGGATGTGCAGCCTTGCTTCCTGCGCCTGCGC
>JBDHSE010000336.1:0-3301 GCA_039807955.1 Ideonella sp.
CGATTGTAGAAAGATCGACCGTCTTCAACCCCGCGTATCCGCAAGGGTTGATGCCGTCGAAGGGTCGCAGATCCATCGCGACGTTGAGCGCGACGCCGTGGTAGCTGCAGTGGCGCGAGACCTTGACGCCGATCGCCGCGATCTTCGCGAGGCCCTCGAACGGGTCGCGCCCCGGCGGCCTTGGCTGGCGCACCGCGTGGCCGAACGGATCGTCGAGCCGGACGTAGATGCCGGGCGCGCCGAGCACGCGGTGGCCGGTGACGCCGAAGGTCTCGATCGTCTTCAGCAGCGCCTGCTCGAGTCGGAACACGTACTCCTTGACGTAGATGCCGAGCCGCTCGAGGTCGATCAGCGGGTAGGCGACGACCTGCCCCGGGCCGTGGTACGTGATCTGGCCGCCGCGATTCGTCTGCACGACGGGGATGCCGTGCGCGTCGAGCAGATGCTCGGCCTTGCCGGCGAGGCCCTGGGTGTAGACGGGGGCGTGTTCGCAGAGCCAGACCTCGTCGGGCGTCGCTGCGTCGCGTGCCGCGGTGAAGGCGCGCATCGCTTCGAACGTCGCCGCGTAGTCGGCGCGGCCGAGGCGGCGGACCAGCGGCTCGGTCACGGCCGCCGCGTCACAGCACGACCTTTACCATCGGATGCGTCGACAGCGTTCGGTACAGCTCGTCGAGCTGCTCGCGGCTCGTCGCCGTGATCGTGAGCGTGACGCCGAGGTAGCGGCTCTCGCGGCTCGCCCGCAGCTCGACGGTCGCGGCGTCGAAGCCCGGGTCGAAGCGGCGCGCGATGGTCGTCATCGCCTCGACGAAGCCGTCGACGTTCGCGCCCATGACCTTGATCGGGAACGCGCTCGGATACTCGATCAGCGATCGCTCGGGCGCATCCCCGTTGCCCACGACGCCGCCGCTCAAATCGACTGCGCCGCCTTCGCGCGCTGATACGCGGCGTGCAGCCTGGCGTAGACCGGGCCCGGCTTGCCGCGCAGCGCGCCGTGGCCGACCGGTTCGCCGTCGAGCGTCGTCACGGCCAGCACCTCCTTGGTCGCCGAACTGAGCAGAACTTCGTCGGCGGCGAACACCTCGGCCTCGGGGATCGGCCGCAGGTTGTAGGCGATGCCCTCCTCCTCGCACAGCTCGCGCAGCAGCTCGACGCGGATGCCCTCGAGCACGTGTTCGCTCTTGGGCGGGCCGAGCAGCGCGCCTTCGTGCACGATCCAGACGTTGCTCGCCGCCGCCTCGGTCAGCATGCCGGCGCGAAACATCACCGTCTCGGTCAGGCCGCGGTCGGCCGAGATCTGGCGCGCCAGCACGTTGCCGAGCAGCGAGACGCTCTTGATGTCGCCGCGCTCCCAGCGGAAGTCGCGCGCCGTGGCGCAGGCGACGCCCTGGTGGCGCTGCTCGTCGGTCGGCGGCTTCATCGCGGTCACCATCATGAAGACGGTCGGCGCGATGTCCTGCGGCATCACATGGTCGCGCAGCGCGACGCCGCGCGTGACCTGGATGTAGACGAGCTGATCGTCGCTCGCGTGGGCCGCGATCAGCTTGCGCGCGATCGCGAGCCAGCCCTGCGCCGGATGCGGATTGCCGATCCGCACCTTGCCGAGGTTGCGCTCGAGGCGCGCCATGTGCTCCTCGAAGCGGAAGATGCGCCGGCCGTAGACCGGCAGCACCTCGTAGATGCCGTCGCCGAAGATGAAGCCGCGGTCGAGCACGCTGACCTTGGCGTCGGCGAGCGCGCCGTAGGCGCCGTTCAGGTAGCAAAGGCTGTCGGGCAGTGTCAGCATGGTGCGCCGATTATTGGGCCGCGCCGCGATCGACTCAAGCGCGGCGGCCGCACATGCATCATTTGATCCACAGCCGGATCGAGTCCCACGCCCGGCCGAGGATGCCGGCGAGCGGCACCTCCTGCTGCACCATCAGCGGCACCTCGGCGACCGTCGTCCCGCTCGCGAGGTTGACCTTGAGCGTGCCGACGCGCTGGCCCTTGGCGAGCGGCGCGACGAGCGGGTCGGTGCGCTCGACGCGCGTCTGCAGCTTCGCCGCATCGCCCTTGGGCACGGTGACGAAGAGCGCGCCGGTCGTCCCCAGGTGCGCTTCGGAAGACGTGCCCTTCCACACCGGCGGCGAGACGATCGCCTGCCCGGCCTCGAACAGCCGCACCGTCTCGAACGCGGTGAAGCCCCAGTTGAGCAGGCGCTGGCTTTCGTCGGCCCGCGCATTCGCCGACGTCGTGTTCAGCAGCACGCTCAACAAACGCCGCTTGCCGCCGCCGTTGCCGGTCGGCGCGAGGTTCGGGAACTCGCGCGCCGCCGACGCGACGAGGCAGTAGCCGGCGGCGTCGGTGTGGCCGGTCTTCATGCCGTCGACCGACGGGTCGCGCAGCAGCAGCACGTTGCGGTTGTTCTCGTTGGAGGCCGGCGCGCCGTCGAAGCGGTACTTGCGGATCGAATAGATCGTGTAGTACTCGGGGAACTCGTTGATGATGTGCGCCGCGATCACCGACATGTCGCGCGCCGTGCTGTGGTGGCCCGGCTCGGTCAGGCCGGTGACGTTCTTGAACTGCGTGTTCTTCAGGCCCCAGGCCTGTGCCTGCTTGTTCATCAGGTCGACGAAGTTCTCGACCGTGCCGCCGACCACCTCGGCGAGCGCGACCGACGCGTCGTTGCCGGAGTTGACGATCATGCCGCGCAGCAGGTCACTCACCTTGGGCTGGCTGCGCGGCTCGATGAACATCAGCGAGCCGCCGGCCTTGCGCTCGTTCCAGGCGCGCACCGAGACGGTGACCTGCTGGTCGATGCCGATCTTCTTGTCGCGCAGTGCGGCGAAGACGATGTAGCCCGTCATCAGCTTGGTCAGCGACGCCGGATCGGACGGCGCGTCGGCGTCGCGCTCGGCGAGCACCTGGTTGCTCGTCATGTCGAGCAGCAGATAGCTCTTGGCGGCGACCTCGGGCGGCTGCGGCATCTGGGCGAGCACGGGGGCAGTGAGGACGAGGCAAAGCAGGAAAGCGAGAAGTCTGGTCATTGCGAATGAGTGAAGTGCGGTGCCGGCGCCGGCGCTTTCAGTGCCAGGCGCGCAACACGATGTTCTTGAGCAGGCCGAGCTGCCCATGGAAGAAATGCCCGCCGCCGGGGACGACGACGATGGGCAGCGATTGCGGCCGCGCCCAGGCGAGCGTCGCCGAAAGCGGCACGACGTCGTCGGCCTCGCCGTGGACGACGAGCGTGTCGTCCGGCACGGCCGGCAACTGATGCTTCTGCGTGGACGGCCCGACGAGGACGAGCCGCTCGGCGCGGGCGGCG
>JBDHSE010000337.1:0-3301 GCA_039807955.1 Ideonella sp.
TGCAGAACGATCCCCGCATCCCGCCGCAGTTGCGCGGCTTCCCGGGCTTCCCAGGCTTCCCCGGAATGCCGGGGCAGGGCGGCGGTGAGACGCCGTTTCGCGGTCAGGGGTCGGGCTTCATCGTCAGCAGCGACGGCCTGATCCTGACCAACGCGCACGTTGTCAACGAGGCGAAGGAAGTCACCGTCAAGCTGAGCGACCGCCGCGAGTTCAAGGCCAAGGTGCTCGGCGCCGACCCGGTGACCGATGTCGCCGTGCTGCGCATCGACGCCAAGGACCTGCCGACGGTGCGCCTGGGCGACTCCAGGCAACTGCAGGTCGGCGATCCGGTGCTCGCGATCGGCTCGCCGTTCGGCTTCGAAGAGACGGCGACGCAGGGCATCGTCAGTGCCAAGGGCCGCTCGCTGCCGGGCGATGGCGCGGTGCCGTTCATCCAGACCGACGCCGCGGTCAACCCGGGCAACTCGGGCGGGCCGCTGTTCGACGGCAGCGGCGCGGTGGTCGGCATCAACGCCCAGATCTACTCGCAGTCGGGCGGCTACCAGGGCCTGTCGTTCGCGATTCCGATCGACGTCGCGCTGAAGGTGAAGAACCAGATCGTCGCCACCGGCAAGGCGCAGCACGCACGGCTCGGCGTCACGATCCAGGACATGAACCAGACGCTGGCGCAGTCGTTCGGCCTCGACAAGCCCGACGGCGCGCTCGTCGCGAGCGTCGCGCCGGGCAGCGCCGCGGCAGCGGCCGGCCTCAAGCCGGGCGACGTCGTGACCACGCTCAACGGCGAGCCGATCATCGGCTCGGGGTCGCTCTCCAGCCGCATCGGCATGGCGACGCCGGGCGAGAAGGTCAAGCTCGGCGTCTGGCGCGACAAGAAGCCGATCGAGATCGACGCCAAGCTCGGCAACGCCGACGAAGGCGGCAAGACGGTCGCCAGCAACGGCGGCGAAGTGCAGCCGGGTCAGCTCGGCCTCGCGTTGCGCCCGCTGACGCCCGACGAGCGCAAGCAGGCCAAGATCGAGCAAGGTCTGCTGATCGAAGGCGTCGCCGGCCCGGCGGCGCGCGCCGGCCTGGCGCAGGGCGACGTGCTGCTCGCGATCAACGGCCAGCCGGTCGGCTCGATCGAGCAGGTGCGCGGCGTGATGCAGAGCAAACCGAAGAGCGTCGCGCTCCTCGTCGAGCGCGACGGCCAGCGCATCTTCGTGCCGGTCAAGCTCGGCTGATCGGGCGCGGCGCGACGCGCATCGCGCCATCGGCGAGCGGCGGGACGCCTCGGGCGGCTCGCCGCTCGTTTGCGTTGTAAATTGCGCGCGCGGCCTGATGCCGCGCGTTGAACGTGCCAGGGGCGGTGCGCTTCTCGCACCGCGCCGGCGCAGCCCGCCATGCCCTACCGCCTGCTCGCCGATGCCGTGCTCGTGCTGCATCTGGCGTTTGTCGCCTTCGTCGTCGCGGGCGGGCTCGCGGTGCTGTGCCGGCCGAGGATCGCGTGGCTGCACCTGCCGGCGCTCGCGTGGGGCGCGTGGGTCGTTCTCGCGGGCGAGGTCTGCCCGCTGACGCCGCTCGAGAACGCGCTGCGCCAAGCGGCCGGCGGCGGCGTCTACCAAGATTCGTTCATCGAGCACTACCTGATCGCGATCATCTATCCGCCTGCGGTGCAGGGGCCGATCGGGCGCGGCGTCCAGGTCGGGCTTGGCGTCCCGCTGGTCGGGTTCAACTTGCTCGTCTACGGCCTCGTGTGGCGCCGATGGCGACGGCGCGCAAACCTATGATCGTGTGAGCGCCAGCCGTCCGCTGGTGCGTGGAGTCAGCGATGGAAGATTTCGTCAAGGTCTGCTTGGTCACCGGGCCGGACGGTCGCGCCGTGTTTCGCGAAGAACGCGTCGCCCTCGATCAAGGCAAGCCGCAGGCGCGGCTGTCGGTGCTGATGGCGAGCGGGGGCTACCAGTTGCGCAGGAGCCCGGTCGGCTTTCGAAGCGAGTTCCACTGCACCGAACAGCCGCAATGGGTCTTCATCCTCGGCGGGCGGATGGAGATCGGGCTGCACGACGGCAGCCGGCGAACCTTTGCTGCCGGAGAACACTTCTACTCGGCCGACCTGCTGCCGAAGGGTGCGGTCTTCGACCCCACGTTGCACGGCCACTGCAGCGCGCAGCAGGGCGACGAGCCGCTGGTCACGCTGTTCGTTCGCGGTTGAGATGGCTGCTGTCAGCCGATGCGGCCGAGCAGAAGGTACTCCATGAGTGCCTTCTGCACGTGCATGCGATTTTGGCTGCGGCCCGGCGCTGGCGCGCCTTCACATCGCTTCGCGATATGAGCCTGCGCCGGAACAGGATGCACGTGATCGGAATCAGCCGATCCGTCCGAGCAGCAGATATTCCATCAACGCCTTTTGCACGTGCATCCTGTTCTCTGCCTCGTCCCAGACAACGGATTGGGGGCCGTCGATGACTTCGGCTTCGACTTCCTCGCCTCGGTGCGCCGGAAGGCAGTGCATGAAGAGTGCGTCGGGGCGCGCGGCGGCCATCATGTCGGCGTCGACGCGCCAGTCGACGAAGGCCTTCATGCGCGCCTCGTTCTCGGCCTCGTAGCCCATGCTGGTCCAGACGTCGGTCGTCACGAGGTGGGCGCCGGCGCAGGCGTCGAGCGGGTGGTTGAAGACGCGCAGGCAGCCCTTGTCGGCGACGCCGGCGACCGCCGGATCGATCT
Source organism: Ideonella sp. (assembly GCA_039807955.1). Lineage (GTDB taxonomy): Bacteria > Pseudomonadota > Gammaproteobacteria > Burkholderiales > Burkholderiaceae_C > CAIKUF01. Next base: position 2,704 of record JBDHSE010000337.1, read on the forward strand.
CGTAGCCGTCGGGCGTGCTGACGTGCAGCGTGAAGCCGAGGATGTCGGCCGCCTGCGCCCAGGTGTTGGCCATGTTGTTGCCGTCGCCGACCCAGGCGACGACCTTGCCGGCGATCGAGCCGCGGTGCTCGATGAAGGTGAAGACGTCGGCGAGGATCTGGCAGGGGTGGTATTCGTTCGTCAGGCCGTTGATCACCGGCACGCGCGAATGCGCCGCGAACGCCTCGAGCTTGGCCTGCGCGAAGGTGCGGATCATCACGATATCGACCATCCGGCTGATGACGCGCGCGCTGTCCTCGACCGGCTCGGCGCGGCCGAGCTGGGTGTCGCCGGTCGTGAGGTTCAGCACCGTGCCGCCGAGCTGGTACATGCCGGCCTCGAAGCTGACGCGGGTGCGCGTGCTCGCCTTCTCGAAGATCATCGCCAGCGTGCGGTCGACGAGCGGCTGGTATTTCTCGTAGTTCTTGAAGCGGCGCTTGATGAGCGCGGCGCGCTCGAGCAGGTAGGCGTACTCCTCGGCACGGAAGTCCTTGAACTGCAGGTAGTGCTTGATGAGGCTCATGCCGGGTTTCATGGCGCGGGCGCGGCGAGGAAGTCC
>JBDHSE010000338.1:0-3289 GCA_039807955.1 Ideonella sp.
GTCGTTGACGGCGCCGGTGCGCACGGAACTCACCGTGCCGGTGAACTGGTTCCTCGCGCTCGTCTTCAGGTTGAGCGTGCGCGCGAGCGAGAACTCGCGGTCGAGGTCGATCGATTCGTCGTCGAGCAGCTTCAGGAAGCGCCGGTGCACGGCGTCGATCTGGTCGAAGCGTTCGACGAGCCGCAGCCCGCGCGGCGTGAGCCGCGTCGATCCGCCGCCGCGCCCGCCGGTGCTGCGCGCGACGAGCGGCTCGCCGGCCAGCGTGTTCATCGCATCGATCGCGTCCCACGCGCCCTTGTAGCTGATGCCGACCGCCTTCGCGGCGTGCGTGATCGAGCCCTTGTCGACGATCGCCCGCAGCAGGTCGATGCGGCTGCGCCCGCCGAAGCTCTCGCCGCCGACCGTCAGCCAGACCGCGCCGTCGACGGTCAGCCGCGCGTCCTTCTTCCTTCGGGTTGTCATTGCCTTTCCTGACGTGCTGTCACGTCCCGCGAGCAGCACAAGGCCGTGCCCATTCAGCTTGCCGCCTCCGCCGCATCGGCTGCCGCGACGATGCGGCCGGCGTGCAGGTGCACGACCTCGTCGGCGAGCAGGCGAACGTCGTCCTCGTCGTGCGTGATCATCAGCATCGGGATTCCCAGCTCGCGCTGCAGCCGCGCCAGGTCCTCGCGCAGGCGCCGGCGCAGCGCCTTGTCGAGCGCGGCAAACGGTTCGTCCAGCAGCAAGGCCCGAGGCTCGTTCACCAGCGCGCGGGCGAGCGCCGTGCGCTGGCGCTGGCCGCCCGAGATCTGATGCGGATGGTGGTCGGCGACCGACTGCAGATGAAAGGCCTCGATCCAGTGATCGACCGAGCGGTGGCGCACGCCGCGCGGCGGGTTGATCCAGCCGCCGCGCCGCGCAAACGCGATGTTCTGACGCACGCTCAGGTGCGGGAACAGCGCGTAATCCTGGAACACATAGGCCAGCCGCCGCTGCTGCGGCGAAAGGCACACGCCTTGCGCGCACGCGACGAGGGTCCGGCCGGCGATGCGGACGTGGCCGCTGTCGGGCCTCGTCAGGCCGGCGATCACCTTCAGCGTCTGCGTCTTGCCGGCGCCCGACGGCCCGAACAGCACCAGCCGCTGTGCATCGCTCTGGAATGCGACCCGCAGCTCGAAGACCGAACTGCCGTGGCGCAGGCGTTTGGCGAAGGTGATGTCCCAGATCATGGCGTTCCGATCAGTTTCGGGCGGCGACGCGCCCCGGCACGAGTTTGCCAGCCGCGAGCAGCACGGCGATGCAGACGATCGACGTGACGAGGACGAGAAAGTTGGCGGTGTCGTCGTCGGCGGCCTGGACCGCCTCGTAGACGGCGATCGAAAGCGTCTGCGTCTTGCCGGGGATGCTGCCGGCGACCATCAGCGTCGCGCCGAACTCGCCGGTGGCGCGCGCGAACGACAGCAGCAGCCCAGCGAGCACGCCGCGCCACGCAAGCGGCAGCGAGACGCGAAAGAACACCGCCGCCTCGCTGATGCCGAGCAGCCGGGCGGCGTCCTCGAGCTGCGGATCGACCGTCTCGAACGCGGCGCGCGCCGACTTGAAGACGAGCGGGAACGACACCACCGTCGCCGCGATCACCGCCGCCTGCCAGGTGAAGACCAGGCGGATGCCGAAGTGCTGCGCCAGCCAGGCGCCGATCGGCCCGTGCGTGCCGATCAGCACCAGCAGGTAGTAGCCGAGCACGGTGGGCGGCATCACCATCGGCAGCGTGAGCAGCGCGTCGGCCAGCTCGCGCCCCATGAAGCGCCAGCGCGCCATCGCGTAGCCGACGCCGATGCCGAGCACGAGGTTGATCGCGGTCGCCCAGCCAGCCACCTTGAGCGTCAGCATCAACGCGATCCATGCGCCCTCCATCGGCCGGGCCAATCATCGTGCCGCGGCGTTCAGGGCTTGCCGAAGCCGTACTTCGTCAGCACGGCCTGGGCCTGCGGCGAAGCAAGGAAGTCGACGAAGCGCACCGCCATCGCGGGGTTGGGGCTCGCCGCGACCGGCGCGACGGAGTAGAGGATGGGCGTGGCCGTCGCCACCGTGAGCGCGACCTTGACCTTGTCGGGCATCAGCGCGGCGTCGGTCGAATAGACGAAGCCGGCATCGACCTCACCGCGGGCGACGTAGTCGAGTGCCTGGCGAACGTTCTGGGCGCCGATCATGCGCGGCTCGATCGCGACCCACAGGCCGGCGGCTTCGAGCACGCCCTGCGTGTAGCGGCCGACCGGCACGCTCGCCGGCAGGCCGATCGCGACGCGTTCGAACGGCGCCTGCGTCAGGTCCTTCAGCGTGGCAACGGGCCTGGCGTTCGCCGCCGGCACGATGACGACGAGCGCGTTCGAGACGAAGTTGCGCCGCGCCGCGGCCTGCACCAGGTCCTGCTTCTGCGCATCGTCCATCGTCTTCTGGTCGGCGCTCGCGAAGACATCGACCGGCGCACCCTTCGCGATCTGCTGCAGCAGGACGCCCGACGACGCGAAGTTCAACTGGACCTTGGTGCCCGGGTTCTCGGACTCGAAGATCGGCGCCAGGTCCTTGAACGCGTTGGTCAGGCTCGCGGCGGCCGAGACGGTAAGGTCGGCGGCGTGCGCCGAGAGGGCGACAAATGCGGCCAGGACGAGCCCGACGCGGCGCGGCAGTTTCGATTGCATGCAGGTGGGCTCGAGAAGCGGTGTGTACGAGTATATACACCGATCGGGCGAGAACTATCACACACCACGACGACAGCAAAGGGAAACTCCGCCATCGGCGACGCCGATAGCGGCGTATCGGTGGCTATACGCGGATCGTCTGGCCTACTTCACGCCTGCCGTCGCCTTGGCCCGCATCTTGGCGTTGATGTAGGCGCCCTGCGGCACGTGCAGCAGGTCCGACAGGCGCCACATCACGTGGCGCTCCTGGTCGCCCAGGTGTCCGTCGGCATAGGCGACGCGCCACATGTGCTCGACCATGCGCAGCTTGGCCGGCATGTCGAAGTGGTCGTTGATGGTCGAGGTGAAGCCGAACAGGTCGGTCGCCTCGTGCGACGCCTTCTCGGCGGCGGCGACGAGGCTCTCGATCTGCGGCGGCGACAGCGCGAAGGTGTCGCGCAGCGAGGCGATCACGGCCAGGCGCTGCGCGGCGCCGATGCTCGGCTCGGCGCGCATGACCTCGACCAGCATCACCGCGGTCGCCAACTGCAGCGTCGGCTCGTCGGCGCGCGCGGCGGCTTCATCCGGCGCGAACAACTCGGCGAACATGTCCTTGAGCGAGGCGAGCATCG
>JBDHSE010000339.1:0-3287 GCA_039807955.1 Ideonella sp.
AGGCGATGCGCGACGCGCCGCCCGACATCATCGTGCGCGGCGAAGGCAGCTGGATCTGGGACGTCGACGGCCACAAGCTCGTCGACGGCGTCGGCGGCCTGTGGAGCGCGAACCTCGGCTTCGGCCGGCGCGAGATCCGCGATGCGATCGTCGCCCAGCTCGACGAGCTGGCGTTCTACAACATCTTCCGCGGCACGACGCACCCGCGCGCGATCGAACTGGCCGAGCGGATGACCGGCTTCATGGCCGAAGACGACGTCGGCGCCGTCTTCTTCAGCAACGGCGGCTCCGACGCCGTCGAGGGCGCGCTCAAGATCGCGCGCCAGTACTGGAAGGTGCGCGGCCAGGGCGACCGCACGAAGTACATCGCGCTGCGCCAGGGCTATCACGGCGTGCACTTCGGCGGCATGAGCGTCAACGGCAACACCAACTTCCGCCGCGCCTACGAGCCGCTGCTGCCGGGCTGCTTCCATGTCGACACGCCGTGGCTGTACCGCAACCCGTACAGCGACGATCCGACGCGGCTGGCCGAGATCTGCGCCGAACAGCTCGAGCGCGAGATCGTCTTCCAGGGCCCGGACACGGTCGCCGCGTTCATCGCCGAGCCGGTGCAGGGCGCGGGCGGCGTCATCGTGCCGCCGGCCAACTACTGGCCGCTGGTGCGCGAGGTCTGCGACCGCCACGGCGTGCTGCTGATCGCCGACGAGGTCGTCACCGGCTTCGGGCGCACCGGCAGCATGTTCGGCACCCGGCTGTGGGGCGTGAAGGCCGACCTCTGGTGCCTTGCCAAGGGCATCTCGTCGGGCTATGTGCCGCTCGGCGCGACGGCGATCTCGAACAAGGTCGCGCAGGCGTTCGACGCCGCCGACGCGACGCTCGGCTCGGTCTCGCACGGCTACACCTACAGCGCGCACCCGGTCGCCGCAGCGGCGGCGCTGGCGACGCTCGACATCCTCGAGCGCGAGGACGTGACGGGCAATGCGGCGCGCGAAGGCGAGCACCTGATCACACTCCTGCGCGAGATCGGCACGCGCTCGAGGCTGGTCGGCGACGTGCGCGGCATCGGCCTCATGGTCTGCCTCGAACTCGTCGCCGACAAGGCGACGAAGGCGCCCTTCCCGCGCGGCGCGAAGGAGGTGTCGCAGGTCGCGCGCGAGGCCTACCGGCGCGGCGCGATGGTGCGCACCTCGGGCGCCAACATCATCCTGTCGCCGGCGCTGACGATAGAGCGCGCCCAGATCGACCTGCTGTGCGACGCGCTCGACGCGGCGCTGAAGACCGTCGGCGGCTGAACGGCGGCGCGGCGGCGGAGCCTCGACAACGACAAGACAGCGGAGACAACAGCATGAACCTTGCACCGTCCAAAGGGGCGCAGCCGGCGTCCGGCGCCGGCGCGATCGGCCGATCGGGGGCATCGACCCACGGCCAGCTCGAGCGCAACGCGCTCGGCGTCTTCGGCGTCGTCTTCCTCGTCCTCGCCGCGGTCGCGCCGCTGACCGGCATCGTCGTCGTCGCCGCGCTCGCGATCGCGCTCGGCAACGGCGGCGGCGCGGCGGCGTCGTTCGTCATCGTCGCGATCATCCTGCTGTTCTTCGCCGTCGGCTATGCGCAGATGTCCAAGCAGCTCGTCAACGCGGGCGGCTTCTACGCCTTCGTCGTCAAGGGCCTGGGGCGCAGCGGCGGGCTCGTCGCCGGGCTGATCGCGACGATGGGCTACAACTTCTTCGTCGTCGGCACGATCGGCACGAGCGGCTTCTTCATGCAGACCATCATCGCCGAGCTGACCGGCTTCAACCTGCACTGGTTCGCGTGGGGGTTGCTGTCGATCGTCGCGTCGTTCGTCTTCGCGCGCCAGGGCATCGGCTTCAGCGCGAAGATCCTCGGCCTGTCGCTGATCCTCGAGACGCTGATCCTGCTCGTCTTCGACTTCGCCGTCCTGTTCCGCCACGGCTTCAGCTTCCAGGCGTTCACGCCGGGCGCGATCTTCTCGGGATCGATCGGCATCGGCCTGTTGCTCGCCGGCACCGGATTCCTCGGCTTCGAGGCGACGTCGCTCTTCAGCGAGGAGGCGAAGGACCCGCTGCGAACGATCCCGCGCGCGACGTATGCGGCGATCTGCGCGATCGGCTTCATCCTCGGCTTCACGACCTGGGCCGTCGTCAGCGCGACCGGCGTCGCCGAGGCGCAGCAGACGGGCATGGCGCACCTCGAAGCCGGCGACCTGATCTTCAGCCTGTCTGCCGACTACCTCGGCGTGGCACTCACCAACGTCATGATGCTGCTGCTGCTCGTCAGCCTGTTCGCCGCGATGCTCGCGTTCCACAATTCGGCGACGCGCTACCTGTTCTCGCTCGGCCGCGCGCGGGTCCTGCCGTACGGCCTGGCGCGCACGCGCAGCAACGGCGTGCCGCAGACGGCGGCGATCGTGCAGGCGGTGTTCGCGACGGCCGTTGCCGCGGCGTTCGCGCTGGCCGGGCTCGAGCCGATCACGACGCTCGTGCCGAGCATGCTCGGCTTCGGCACGCTGTGCATCCTCGTGCTGCAGCTGCTCGCCGCGATCTCGATCGTCGTCTACTTCCGCCGTACGAGCGACCCGCGCTGGTGGCGCACCTTCGTCGCGCCCGGCATCGGCGCGCTCGGCCTGCTCGGCATCTCGACGATGGCGGTGCTGAACTTCTCGATCGTCGCCGGCTCCGAGGCGCTGCTCGTGAACCTGCTGCCGCTGCTGCTGCTCGTCGCCCTCGTCGGCGGCGTCTTCTACGGCCGGTATCTGCAAAGCAACAAGCCCGAGGTCTACGCCGGCCTCGCCGACGACCTCGAGCAGTTCAACGAGACGCTGGCCGCGAGCCAGCGATGAACGGCGCCGACCGCGCCGAACGCAAGATGAAGACGCTCGCGCCGAAGATCCTCCTGATCGGCACCGCCGACACCAAGGCCGACGAACTGCTCTACCTGCAGCGCTGCATCGAGGCGCAGGGCGGCGTGGCGAGCATCATGGACGTCGGCGTGCTCGGCAAGCCGAAGTTCGCGCCGGCGATCCCGAATCACGCCGTCGCCGCCGCTGCGCACACGACGCTGGCCGCGCTCGCCGCGCTCGGCGACGAGAACGCGGCGATGACGAAGATGGCCGAGGGCGCGGTCGCGCTCGCGCTCGACCTCTACGCGCGCGGCGAGGCGCACGGCCTGCTCGCGCTCGGCGGCACGATGGGCACCGACCTCGCGCTCGACGTCACCGCCGCGCTGCCGCTCGGGATGCCCAAGTTCATCGTCTCGACGGTCGCGTATTC
>JBDHSE010000340.1:0-3283 GCA_039807955.1 Ideonella sp.
CCGACGCTGCTCGAAGTCGCGACCGTCTATCGCATCCCGCGCTGGTACCGCTTCACGCGCATCATCCTGCCGGCGGCGTCGCCGCAGATCGTCGCCGGGCTGCACACCGGCACGTCGCTCGCGGTGATCCTGATGGTCGTCAGCGAAATGGTCGCAGCGACGAGCGGCATCGGCTTCTTCACGCTGCAGGCGCAGCAGAACTTCGCGTTCGCCGATATGTGGTCGGGCATGCTGCTGCTGGCGATCATCGGCGTCGCCGTGAACCTGCTGTTCGAGCGCTTCGTCGAGCGCCCGATCCTGTTCTGGCAGCGCGGCATCACCGGCGCGAAGTGATCCCACGTGCCATCGCGCTTCGGAAACGGCCCCATGCAACCCAACTTCATCTTCATCGTCGCCGACGACCTCGGCGCCGCCGACCTCGGCTGCTACGGCGCCGATGCCGGCGTCTCGCCGAACCTCGATCGGCTTGCACGCGAGGGGCTGCGGTTCACGCGTGCCTATTCGAACTCGCCGGTCTGCTCGCCGGCGCGGTTCGCAATGATCACCGGCCGCTGGCAGTACCGGCTGCGCGGCGCGCTCGACGAGCCGATGGGCCGGCGCGGCTCGACGCTCGGCCTGCCGCCCGAGCATCCGACGCTGCCGTCGCTGCTGCGCGCGGCGGGCTACGACACGGCGCTGATCGGCAAGTGGCACCTCGGCATGCCGCCGGAGTTTGGGCCGCTGCTCAGCGGCTACGCCGAGCACTTCGGCCCGCTCGGCGGCGCGGTCGACTACTTCTCGCACCTCGGGCCGGACGGGGCGCACGATCTCTGGAACGACGGCGACGAAGTCCACGTGCACGGCTATCTCACCGACCTGATCAGCGAGCGCGCGGTCGAGTTCGTCGCGCGCGACCGCGGCGGGCGGCCGTTCCTGGCGAGCGTGCACTACACCTCGCCGCACTGGCCGTGGGAGACGCGCGACGACGCCGCCGAATCGGCGCGCATCGGTTCGGCGATCGCGCACCTGGACGGTGGATCGGTCGAGATCTACCGCCGGATGGTCCAGCAGATGGACGAGGGGATCGGCCGCATCGTCGCGGCGCTGTCGCCGGCGCAACGCGACAACACGCTTGTCGTGTTTCTCAGCGACAACGGCGGCGAGCGCTTCTCGAACAACTGGCCGTTCATCGGCGGCAAGATGGACCTGCTCGAAGGCGGCATCCGCATTCCGCAGATCGCGTGGTGGCCAGCGCGCATCGCCGCCGGCGCGCAAAGCGACTGGCCGACGTTGACGATGGACTGGATGCCGACAATGCTCGCCGCGGCCGGCGTGGCGCCCGACGCGCGATATCCGCTCGACGGCACCGATCTGACGCCGCTGCTGGTCGACCCGAGCTGGTCGCCGCAGCGCACGCTGTACTGGCGCATGAAGCACCGCAGCCAGGCCGCCTGCGTCCAGGACCGTTGGAAGTATCTGCGCGTCGACGAGCACGAGTATCTGTTCGACGTCGTCGCCGACGGCCGCGAGCGGGCGAACCTCGTCAAGCGCCACCCCGATCGCCTCGCGTCGATGCGCGATCAGTGGCTGGAGTGGGAAAAGGCGATGCTCGCGATCCCCGCTGACGCGCAGGTCTATCTGCTGTGGGACGAGCGCGACATGCCGCGGCCGACCCATTAGCGCAGCGTTCGACGCTGTTTCGCACCGAGAACAGCGTCGTTGCCGGCCCGGCCGCGATCGACATGACGCGCGCCGCGCTCTGCATGGTTGCACAGGTCGGCCGGCGGCGATTCGGCGCGAGGCCGCTGGTTATAGTCGCGATGCTGCGCGCGCCGGGCGGGTTGGCGCGGCTCCTTTCGTCACACCCCCGCGCTGGCATCGCCGCGGGCGATGATGTCCTTGCCTTCAACCTGGATCGATGCATGACCAAGCCTGAGTCCACCTTCGCGCAGGAGCCGCTGCCGGCCTGGCGCGAGTACCCCGCCGCCGAGATGATCGAGCGTGCGCGCGCCTTCCATGCCGACCTCGTGCGCCGGCGCACGGTGCGCGACTACGACCCGAACCGCCCGGTGCCGCGCGAGGTGATCGAAGCCTGCCTGCTCGCCGCCGGCACCGCGCCGTCGGGGGCGAACCAGCAGCCGTGGTCGTTTTGCGTCATCACCGACCCCGAGCGCAAGCGCCGCATCCGCGCGGCCGCCGAGGAGGAGGAGCGCGCGTTCTACGGCGGACGCGCGCCGCAGGAGTGGCTCGACGCGCTGGCGCCGCTCGGCACCGATCCCGACAAGCCGTTCCTGGAGGAGGCGCCAGTGCTGATTGCGATCTTCGCGCAGAAGTACGGCCTGCGTGCCGACGGCTCGCGCTTCTCGCACTACTACGTGCCGGAGTCGGTCGGCATCGCGACCGGCCTCCTGATCGCCGCGCTGCACCACGCCGGGCTCGTCATGCTGACGCACACGCCGAGCCCGATGGGTTTCCTCAACGAGGTCTGCGAGCGTCCGGCGTCGGAGAAGCCGATGATCCTGCTCGTCGTCGGCTACCCGAAACCGGGCTGCCTCGTGCCGGTGCACGGCGGCATCAAGAAGCCGCTCGAACAAATCGCGCACTGGCTTTGAGATGCACGGCGCAGTGAGGCCGGCCAGCCGATGAAATCCCTGCTCGACTCGTTCTGGCGCGCCGCGGCGTACTGCCTGCATCCGCGCGTGATCGCGCTGTCGCTGCTGCCGCTCGTGCTGATGGTCGCAATCGCGCTCGGCCTCGGCTACTTCTTCTGGGACACCGCGATCGACAGCGTGCGCGCGGCGTTCGAGTCGTGGGCGATCTACCTCACGCTGACCGACTGGCTCGTCGGCATCGGGCTGCCGGGGCTGAAGTCGGCGCTCGCGCCGCTCGTCGTCGTCTTTCTCGTCACGCCGGTGATCGTCGTCTTCTCGCTGCTCGCGGTCGCCGTGCTGATGTCGCCGTCGATGCTGTCGCTCGTCGCCGAGCGGCGCTTTCCGGCGCTCGAGAAGAAGCACGGCGGGTCGTTCTTCGCGAGCGTCTTCCTGTCGCTCGGCACGACGGTCGTTGCCCTCTTCGCGCTGCTGATCACGATTCCGCTGTGGCTGATCCCGCCGCTCGTGCTGATCTTGCCGCCGCTGATCTGGGGCTGGCTGACGTACCGCGTGATGAGCTACGACATGCTCTCCGAGCACGCGAGCGCGGACGAACGCAAGACGCTCCTGCGCCGCCACCGCGGCGCGCTGCTCGGCATCGGCGTGCTGACCGGCTACCTCGGCGCGGCGCCGAGCCTCGTGTGGGCGTCGGG
>JBDHSE010000341.1:0-3278 GCA_039807955.1 Ideonella sp.
ATGCTGTAGATGGCCATCGATGCTTCGTGCGGGCAAATCGAAATTATGTCAAAGCCGCGGCCAGCCTCGTTGCAAGCTCGACGCTTGCGCAGGCATCGGCAAAGTGCGTGTCGCGATCGGCACCCGGGCTGTCGTGTCGATACGTCAGCCGGCGGCGTTCGCCGCGTTTTCACCGATGGCCGTGCCGCCGAATGCATCGATACTTCGCGCGCGGCGACGACTGCAGCAGGGATGCCGCGACATGACGACTTCCGAACCCTTCCGCGTCGACGCTGGCGCACTCACCGATGCGGCCGCGGCGATGCTCGAGGCGGCCGGCTGCTCCGCCACCGAAGCGCGCCAGGTCGCGCATGCGCTGGTCGAGGCCAACCTCTTCGGCCATGACTCGCACGGCATCGGCCTGCTGCCGCGCTATCTGGACAATCTGCGCCACGGCATCGCGCGCGCCGGGCAGTCGGTTCGCATCGTCGCCGATCACGGCGCGCTGGTCGGGATGGACGGCGGCTGCGGCTTCGGCCAGGTGCTGGGCGAGCAGGCGATGGCGATTGCCGTCGAGCGCGCGCGGGTGAGCGGCGTCTGCGTCGCGGGGCTTGCCAACTCGCATCACCTCGCGCGCATCGGCCGCTGGGCCGAGTTGTGCGCCGCCGAGGGCTTCGCGTCGGTGCACTTCGTCAACGTGCTGTAGCGGCCGCTCGTCGCGCCCTGGGGCGGCTCGGATGCGCGGCTCGCGACCGATCCGTTTTGCGTCGGCGTGCCGCATGCGCCGCACCCGTTGATCCTCGACTTCGCGACGAGCATGGCGGCGGTCGGCAAGGTCGACGTCGCGCTCGCCGCCGGCAGGCAGATGGCCGAGGGGCTCCTGATCGACGCGAACGGCCGGCCGACGACTGACCCGGCGGTGATGTTCAGCGATCCGCAGGGCGCGCTGCTGCCGTTCGCGCAGCACAAGGGATTCGCGCTCGCGGTGATGTGCGAGTTGCTCGGCGGCGCGTTGTCGGGCGGGCAGGTGCAGCGTGAGGCGCTGCATCCGAACCCGATGCGCAACAACATGCTGTCGATCGTCTTCGCGCCCGACAAGCTCGCGACGCGCGAGGCGCTGCGCCGCCAGGTCGGTGAACTCGCGGCGTGGCTGCGTGGCTCGCCGCTCGCGCCGGGCGCAAGCGGCATCCACCTGCCTGGCGAGCCGGAACGCATCGCCGCGCGCGAACGCGCGCGCGACGGCATCCCGCTGCCGCGCCGCACGATCGAAGCGCTCGCGGCCTGCGCGCGCGCGCTCGGCGTCGATGCGCTCGACGCGCTCGTCGCGCGCGGTGCGGGGCCGATTCCTGATGCAGCGCAATGAGGGCGCCGCATCACGCCTGTAGTCTCGCCGCGCCCGGATCGCGAATGCGTCTCGCATGCCGCGGGATGGCGCCGGCCGCGCCGCCGGCGCATCGCAAGAGGACACCTGATTCATGCAAGAACCGATAGCCGACAGTGGCGGCGGACCGGGCCAGGGCTTCGGCCCGACCGGGCGCCTGCTGCTGATGATCTCCAAGCAGTTGGCCGTGATCGGCGGGCTGGTCTTCGTCGGGCTGGTCGTGATGTCGCTCGTCTCGATCACCGGCCGCAAGCTGTTCTCGGCGCCGGTGCCGGGCGACGTCGAGGTGCTGCAGATGTGCGCCGCGGTCGCGTCGGCCTGCTTCTTCGCCTATTGCCACCTGGCCGGCGGCGACGTCAAGGTCGACTTCTTCACGCACAACATGTCGCCGGTGAAGGTGGCATCGATGGACGCCTTCGGCTCGCTGCTGGTCGGCCTGTTCGGCGCCTTGCTCGCGTGGCGCACGGCGGCCGGCGCGATGACGGTGATGGAAGCGGGCGAGACCTCGGCGATCCTCGGCTGGCCGGTGTGGGTCGCGCAGATCCTGATGGTGCCCGGCTTCGTGCTGCTCGCGGCGGCCGGCTTCTACATGGTCGGCGTGCGCCTGCGCACGATCGCCGCCGAGCGCAAGAGGGCGGCGGCGTGAGGGCGGGTGTGCGCGGGGCCGATGCGGCCTGCAGCGGAGCCGCATCTTGAGCGGCACGAGCGTCGGTTTCATCATCTTCGCGGTGATGCTCGCGCTGATGGTGGTGCGCGTGCCGATCGGCATCGCGATGTTCACCGTCGGCGCCGGCGGCTACCTGTACCTGACCGGCAACGTCAACGCGCTGCTGAACTCGCTGAAGAACCTGAGCTATGCGCGGCTGTCGAACTACGACCTGATCGTCATCCCGCTGTTCCTGCTGATGGGACAGTTCGCGACGCACGGCGGGCTGTCGAGATCGCTGTTTCGCTGCGTGTCGGCCTTCCTCGGCCATCGCAAGGGCGGCGTCGCGATGGCCTCGATCGGCGCCTGCGCCGGCTTCGGCGCGATCTGCGGCTCGTCGCTCGCGACTGCGGCGACGATGGGCCAGGTGGCGCTGCCCGAGTTGCGCCGCTTCGGCTACTCGGGCGCACTGTCGACCGGCGCGCTCGCCGCCGGCGGCACGCTCGGCATCATGATTCCGCCGTCGGTGCCGCTCGTCGTCTACGCGATCCTGACGCAGGAGTCGATCGGCAAGCTCTTCATGGCGGCGGTGCTGCCCGGCGTCATCGCGATGCTCGGCTACATGCTGGTCGTGCGCATCATCGTCACGCTCAACCCGGCGGCCGGCCCGGCCGGCGCTGCCGTGCCCTGGGGCTCGCGCATGCGCAGCCTGTTCGAGGTGACGCCGGTGCTGCTCGTCTTCGTCGTCGTCATCGTCGGCATCTACGGCGGCTGGGCCAACCCGACCGAGGCGGCGGCGATCGGCGCCGCCGCCTGCGGCGTCCTCGCCGTCGTCACCGGCGGCATGCGCAGCAAGGGGCTCCTGATCAGCGCGCTCGGCACGGCGCAGGCGACGGCGATGATCTTTCTCGTCCTGCTCGGCGCCGACATGCTCAACACGACGCTCGCGCTGTCGCAGATGCCGGCCGAACTGGCCAACTGGGTCAAGCACAGCGGGCTGCCGCCGCTGCTCGTGATGGTGATGATCCTCCTGATCTACATCTTCCTCGGCTGCGTGATGGATTCGCTGGCGATGATCCTCTTGACGATCCCGATCTTCTATCCGATGGTGATGGGGCTCGACTTCTGGGGCATGCCGGCGCAGGACAAGTCGATCTGGTTCGGCATCCTCGCGCTGATGGTGGTCGAGATCGGGCTCGTGCACCCGCCGGTCGGCATGAACGTCTACATCATCAACCGCCTCGCGAAGGACGTGCCGCTGACCGAGACGTT
>JBDHSE010000342.1:0-3276 GCA_039807955.1 Ideonella sp.
ACACGCGCGCGCTGACCGAACTGATCCCCGACTGGAAGGAGCGCGGTGCGCCGCTGCTGCAGCCGGTGACCGAAGACCGCTTCCTGTTCCTCACCGAGACCGGCGCACGCGCGACGCCCGAGTTCCTGATGCCCGACTGCTTCAGGAACCACGGCAACGTGATCGTGAGCCTGGGCAACGTCACGCGCTGGCTCGCGTCGCAGGCGGAGGAACTCGGCGTCGAGATATTCCCCGGCTTTGCCGCCGCCGAGGTGCTCTACAGCGACGACGGCGCCGTCAAGGGCGTCGCCACCGGCAATGTCGGCATCGGCAAGGATGGCGAGCCGACGGCCAACTTCCAGCTCGGTATGGAGCTGCACGCGAAGTACACGATCTTCGCCGAGGGCTCTCGCGGCCAGCTCGGTAAACAACTCATCGCGAAGTACAAGCTCGACGCCGACTGCGACCCACAGAGCTACGGCATCGGCATCAAGGAGCTGTGGGAGGTCGATCCGGCGAAGCACAAGGCCGGCCTCGCGCTGCACACCGCCGGCTGGCCGCTCGACCCCGCGACCTACGGCGGCTCGTTCCTCTACCACCTGCCCGACAACCTGGTCGCCGTCGGCTTCGTCGTCGGGCTCGACTACGCCAACCCCTGGCTCAGCCCGTTCGAGGAATTCCAGCGCTGGAAGCTGCACCCGGCGATCCGCCCGACCTTCGAAGGCGGCAAGCGCATCGGCTACGGCGCGCGGGCACTGACGGCGGGCGGCATCCTCGCGATCCCGAAGACGGTGTTCCCCGGCGGCGCGCTCGTCGGCTGCGACGCCGGCTTCCTGAACGCAAGCCGCATCAAGGGTAGCCACGCGGCGATCAAGACCGGCATGCTCGCGGCAGACGCCGCGTTCGACGCGCTCGGCGCCGGGCGCCAGCACGACGTGCTCGACGCCTACCCGGCGGCGTTCGAGAAAAGCTGGCTGCGCGACGAGCTGGAGCGCTCGCGCAACTTCAAGCAGTGGTTCAAGAAGGGCTTCACGATCGCGACGCTGATGACCGGCATCGAGCAGTGGCTGCTGCCGCGGCTCGGCATCAAGGCGCCGCCGTGGACGCTGCACCGCAAGCAGGCCGACCACTTCTACCTGAAGCCGGCGGCGCAGTGCCCGCAGATCGCGTACCCGAAGCCCGACGGCAAGATCACCTTCGACCGCCTGTCGTCGGTCTTCCTCAGCAATACGAACCACGAGGAGAACCAGCCGGCGCATCTGACCTTGAAGGACGCGAGCGTGCCGGTGCGGATCAACCTCGCGATCTACGCCGGGCCAGAAAGCCGCTACTGCCCGGCCGGCGTCTACGAGTTCGTGAAAGCCGAAGACGGCACGACCGACCGGCTGCAGATCAACGCCCAGAACTGCGTGCACTGCAAGACCTGCGACATCAAGGACCCGACGCAAAACATCGTCTGGGTCGCGCCCGAAGGCGGCGGCGGGCCGAACTACGTCGGCATGTGACGCGCGGTCGGCACCGCGCACGGGGACGTGATCGCGATGAACCTCGGCACCGGCGTTGACGCGGCCCCAAGCACCCTCACCCCGCCCTCTCCCGCACGCGGGAGAGGGAGAACCACTCATCCCGCCCTCTGCCGCACGCGCGAGAGGGAGAGCCACTCTCCCCTCTTTGCCGCTTGCGGGCGGGGGAGAACTGCCCCCTCTCCCCTGGCCACGGGGGAGAGGGTTGGGGTGAGGGGGCGCGGCGCTGCGGCGGCCTAGCCTGGCCGCCTATAGGCCACGGGCATGAACGAGACCGAGGCCCGCGACACCCTGCTCGTGCGCGCCTTCGAGGCGCCGCTCGGCACGCCGTGGACCGAGGCCGACCGCGACTGGGCGACGCGCGAAGCGCTGCGCAAGGAAGGCGCGCAGGCCGACGCCGATCGCCTGATCGCGGCGCGCGCGGCGCTCGCCGCCGAACGTCTCGCGCAGCGCGAACCGGCCGTCGGCGAGGCACTCGCCGCGAGCGCCCCGCATCCCGCCATCCACGCGCTCGTCCTCCTCGCCGCGTTCGCCGCCGGCGTCGCGCTCGACTCCCTCGGCGCGCAAGGCCGGATCGAGATCCTCTCGCCGCCGCTCATCGCGCTGCTGGCGTGGAACCTCGCCGTCTATGTCTCGCTCGTCGTGTTCGCACTGCGCGGCAGCAAGCGGCCGGGCAGTGCTCACGCAGGCCTCGGCAAACTCGTCACGTTCGTCGCCGAACGCTGGCGCGGCGTGCCCACCGGCCGCATCCCGGCAATCGGCCGGTTCGCGTCCGACTGGGCAGCCCACGCCGCGCCGCTGCGCAATGCGCGCCTCGTCGCGCTGCTGCACGCCGGCGCCGCGCTGCTCGCGCTCGGTGCGCTGGCGTCGCTCTACCTGCGCGGCCTCGTGTTCGAGTTTCGCGCCGGCTGGGACAGCACCTTCCTCGGCCCCGGCGCGGTGCATGCGATCGCGGCGGCGCTCTACGGCCCGGCGTCGCTCGCGAGCGGCATCGCGCTGCCGGGCGCCGACGAGATCGCGCGCCTGCGCTTCGCCGAAGGTGGCGGCGAGAACGCGGCGCGCTGGATCCACCTGCAGGCGCTGACGGTCATTGGCGCGATCGTGCTGCCGCGCGCCGTGCTCGCCGCTGTCGCGATAACGAAGGCGAAGCGTCTCGCGCGAGCGTTTCCGTTGCCGCTCACCGATGCCTACTACCGCCGCCTGTTCCCGCGCGACGGCGAAGGCGTCGTCGTCTGCGTGCTGCCGTACAGCTACCGCTTTCCCGACGCGCGGTTCGCGGCGCTGCGCCATGCGGTCGAGCAGCAGGCCGGCGGGCCGGTCGCGCTCCAACTGGCTGACAGCGTCGGGCCGAGCGACGACGAAGACGCCGACATCCGGCTGCCGCCCGAGGCGGCGCAGGCGCAATCGCTCATCGTCCTCTTCCCGCTCACCGCGACGCCTGAGCGCGAAACGCACGGCGCCTTCGCGCGCGCCGTGGCGTCGCATCGCGCAGCCGATGCGGCGCCGCAAATCTGGATCGACGAGACCGGCTTTCGCGCCCACTTCGGCGCCGATGGCGAATCGCGCCGCGCGCAGCGGCGCGACGCCTGGCGGCGCATGCTCGCCGACGAGGAGTTAGTTCCCGAGTTCGTCGACTTCGCCCTGGATGCCAACCCGCGATGAACGCCGACGCCCGCACGATCGCGATCAGCCTCGTCTCGCACACCAACGTCGGCAAGACGACGCTCGCGCGCACGCTGCTGCAACGCGACATCGGCGAGGTGCGCGACGAGGC
>JBDHSE010000343.1:0-3266 GCA_039807955.1 Ideonella sp.
GCGCTGCTCGGCTGGCTGGCGGGGCTGCTCGCGATCCGCCGCCAGGGCATCTACTTCGCGATGATCACGCTCGCGCTCGCGCAGATGGTGTTCTTCTTCAGCCTGCAGGCGCCGTTCACCGGTGGCGAGGACGGCATCCAGGCGGTGCCGCGCGGCCACCTGTTCGGCCTCGTCGATCTCGACCAGCCGCTGGCGATGTACGCGGTCGTGCTGGTGATCTTCCTCGGCGGCTTCGGCCTGATCTACCGCGTCATCCATTCGCCGTTCGGCCAGGTGCTGAAAGCGATCCGCGAAAACGAGCAGCGCGCGATCTCGCTCGGCTACGACACCGACCGCGTCAAGCTCGTCGCCTTCATCCTCAGCGCCACCCTCTCCGGGCTGGCCGGCGCGACGAAGGCGATCGTGTTCCAGCTCGCATCGCTGACCGACGTGCACTGGGCGATGAGCGGCGAGGTCGTCCTGATGACGCTGCTCGGCGGCATGGGCACCGTCTTCGGCCCGGTCGTCGGCGCGGCGCTGATCGTCACGATGCAGAACTACCTCGCCCAGCTCGGCGCCTGGGTCACCGTCGTGCAGGGCGCGATCTTCGTTATCTGCGTCCTCGCGTTCCGGCGCGGCTTCGTCGGCGAGCTGATCGCCTGGCGCGAACGCCGGCGCGCCGGACGCTGACGCGGGCGGCTGCGGCGGCCGACACCATGCGCCGCCGCGCTGTGGCAGCAGGCGCCCTGCGGCCGATGCGGCCGATTCGAATCTGCCTCGGCCTGCTCGGAGCGTTGTTGCTCGCCGTCCCTGCGCACGGCGATGAGCCATCGCGCAGCAACGTTTTCAACGACCCGTTCGTGCAGGTGACCGCGGGCCTCGCGGCCTGCCCGGTTCCCGACGCGCCGGGAGTGACCGAGCAGGAAGCGCGCGATTCTGCACACGACCGCTCGCAGCGCGGCGTGAGCTGCTGGCTCGCCGGCCGCTGCCGGCTTGCGAACGCCTACCTCTACGACGCCGAGATCATCCCGCGCGTGCGCCAGGCGCTGCGCTACAGCGGCCGCTTCGCCGACACCAGCATCTGGGCCACCGGCCAGCGCCGCCTCGTCTGGCTGCAGGGCTGCGTCTCGAGCGCCGAACAGGCGATGGATGCCGAGCAGCTCGTGCGCCGCATCGACGATGTCGAGGGCGTCGTCAACCAGCTGATGATCGGCACCGGCGGCACGCCGGCCTATCGCATCGCACCGCGCTGAGGTGCTGAAGTGAACCTGCAGGTCGGGCAGCTCGTTCGGTGTCGCCCCGTGTGGCAAGGCCCCCTCACCCCAACCTTCTCGCCGAGGGGAGAGGGGGGAGTTGGCCAGCTTCCTCACCGGCGGACGGGGTCGGCGTTGGCCTGCTTCCTCGCCGGCGGGGGAACGGCGTTGGCCTGCTCCCTCGCGGGCGCGCGGAGACGGCGTTGGCCTTCTCCCGCGCACGGGAGAGGGTCGGGGTGAGGGCCGATCGCGCTGCCGCCCTTCGCGCAACGCGCTCGGCGCGGTGGCGCAACCGCGATGAACGTCAGTCGCCGAACAGATCGGGCGCGGCGTCGCGCGGCGGCGGCGCGACGCCGAGGTGGCGGTACGCGGCGAGCGTCGCGATGCGGCCGCGCGGCGTGCGCTGCAGATAGCCTTGCTGGATCAGGAACGGCTCGATCACGTCCTCGATCGTTCCGGCCTCCTCGCCGATCGCGGCGGCGACGTTGTCGAGCCCGACCGGGCCGCCGTCGAAGCGGTGGATGACGGCGTCGAGCAGCTTGCGGTCCATCACGTCGAAACCCTTCGCATCGACATCGAGCATCGCCAGCGCCTGCTCGGCGAGCCCCTTGCCGATGCGGCCGTCGCCCTTCACGTCGGCGTAGTCGCGCACCCGGCGCAGCAGGCGGTTGGCGATGCGCGGCGTGCCGCGTGAGCGGCGCGCGATCTCGTACGCGCCGTCGGCATCGGCCGCGACCTCGAGCAGCGCGGCCGAGCGGGTGACGATCGCGGCGAGTTCGTCGGCCGAATAGAACTCGAGCCGCGCGACGATGCCGAAGCGGTCGCGCAGCGGGTTCGTCAGCATGCCGGCGCGGGTCGTCGCGCCGACCAGCGTGAACGGCTGCAGCTCGAGCTTGATCGAGCGAGCCGCGGGCCCTTCGCCGATCATGATGTCGATCTGGTAGTCCTCGAGCGCGGGGTAGAGGATCTCCTCGACGACCGGCGACAGGCGGTGGATCTCGTCGATGAAGAGGACGTCGTTGCGCTCGAGGTTGGTCAGGATCGCGGCCAGATCGCGCGGCTTCTCGAGCACCGGGCCCGAGGTCTGGCGCAGCTTGACGCCAAGCTCGCCCGCGATGATGTGCGACAGCGTCGTCTTGCCGAGGCCGGGCGGGCCGAACAGCAGCACATGATCCATCGCCTCGCCGCGCTTTCTCGCGGCGCCGATGAAGATCTCGAGCTGCTCGCGCGCCTTCGCCTGGCCGACGTACTCCTGCAGGCCCTTGGGCCGCAGCGCACGCTCGATCGCCGCCTCGTTCGGCGACAGCGGCGCCGCGCCGACCATGCGCGCCGCGCCCGGCGGCGCGGCGGCGAAATCGTCGATCTGAATCGTCATGCCGCATTATCACGGCGCTGGACAGCCCCGCGGCAGGCTATCGCGCCAGCGTGCGCAGCGCGGCCTTGATGCCGTCGCTGACGCCGATATCGGCCGCGAGCGCCTTGCAGGCGGCGGCCGCCTCGCGCTCGTTGTAGCCGAGCGCGAGCAGCGCCTGCAGGATGTCGCCGTGCGCCGCCGCGGCCGGCGATGCAGGCGGCGCCAGCTCGGCGCCGAGCTTGCCTTTGAGTTC
Organism: Ideonella sp.; assembly: GCA_039807955.1. Taxonomy (GTDB): domain Bacteria; phylum Pseudomonadota; class Gammaproteobacteria; order Burkholderiales; family Burkholderiaceae_C; genus CAIKUF01. The sequence goes on from JBDHSE010000343.1 coordinate 2,840, forward strand.
GAGCAGCAGCCGCTCGGCGGTCTTCTTGCCGATGCCCGGCACTTTCACGAGGCGCCCCGCTTCCTGCAGGCTCACCGCCTGCGCAAGTTCGGCGACCGACAGGCCCGAGAGGATCGCAAGCGCGGTGCGCGGGCCGACGCCCGAGATCCGGATCAGATGGCGAAAGGTCGCGCGCTCCTCGGCGGTCACGAAGCCGAACAGCACCTGCGCGTCCTCGCGCACGACGAACTGCGTCAGCAGCGTCACGCGCTCGCCGAGCGCCGGCAGGTTGTAGAAGCTGCTCATCGGCACGTCGACCTCGTAGCCGACGCCGCCGACGTCGATCAGCACCTGCGGCGGATGCTTCGCCGCGAGCACGCCGGTGAGGCGCCCGATCATCGGCGCTTCAGGTCTTGACGAACAGCCCGAGGCGCTGCGCCTCGAGCGC
>JBDHSE010000344.1:0-3262 GCA_039807955.1 Ideonella sp.
CCGGTGCTCGCGAACAGCAGCCGCTGCGCCGGCGCGCCGTGGTTCATCGCGCGCTGCCAGCGCGGCGACGCGAGCAGGCGGCGATATTCATTCAACGACTGGCCCCCCGGCGGCGATGCCGAGTTGCATGCGCAACGCGTCGGGTGCCTTGTCGGCGACGGCGACGTCCCAGCGGCTGACGAAGACCGACGCCACCGAAGGCACCCACGCCGAGAGCCCGGCATCGATGCGGCGTTCGATGCCGCGCAGCCAGGCCTCGGCCGACGCGACGTACTGCGCGGCCGAGAAGAGCAGCGTGACGTTGATCGGCACGCCGGCGAAGATCGACTCCTCGATCGCCGGCAGGCCCTCGCTCATGCCGGGGATCTTGATGAAGAGGTTGGGCCGCGCGACGCGCGCGTGAAGCTCGCGCGCCGCGGCGATCGTCTTTTGCGCGTCGTAGGCGAGCAGCGGCGAGACCTCGAGCGAGACCCAGCCGTCGACGCCGTGCGTGCGCTCATGCACCGGCGCGAACAGGTCCGCCGCGCGGCGGATGTCGTCGATCGCGAGGTCGAAGAAGAGCGCCTCGCCGCTGCGCCCGCTCTTCGCGCCGGCGCGGATCGCGGCGTCGTAGTGGTCGCTGCCCTTGATCGCGCGGTCGAAGATCGTCGGGTTCGACGTGAGGCCGGTGATCGATTGCTCGGCTATGTAGCGGCGCAGCTTTCCGCTGTCGAGCAGTTCGCGCGTGAGGTTGTCCAGCCACAGGCTCTGGCCGAGCGCGTGCAGTTGGCGGGAGGGGCGAACTTCTTGCATCGTGACCGCTTCCACGTTGTGGAGCGGCCACGATACACCTACCGGATGCGCGCGGCAGCGGTGCCGCGCTTGACCCCTCGGCATGACGAAGTCATTGCCGGGTGTGCTTGCGGCGCCGTCGATTGCGGCGCCGCTTCAGCAAGGTTCAGGGGATGTACTTCCAGTTGCCGTTCTGGATCTGCACCATCACGACAGCGCGCTGGTCGAGCCCCAGATGGTCGGTCGGCGACATGTTGAAGATGCCGTGCGCGCCGGGCGCTTCGTGGACCTGCTCGAGCGCGTCGCGCAGCGCGGCGCGGAACGCCGGCGTGCCGGGCTGCGCCTTCTTCAGCGCCACCGGAATCGCCGCCTGCAGCAGCACGCCGGCGTCCCAGGCGTGGCCGCCGAAGGTCGAGATCGAACCCTTGCCGTGCGCCGCTTCGTACTTGTTGATGTACTCGAGGGCCGACTTGCGCACCGGGTTGCTCGCCGGCAGCTGGGTCGCGACGAGCACCGGGCCCGACGGCAGGTAGGTGTCGTTCACGTCCGCACCGCCGACGCGCAGGAAGTCGTTGTTCGCAACGCCGTGCGTCTGGTAGTACTTGCCCTTGTAGCCGCGCTCCTTGAGCGTCTTCTGCGGCAACGCGGCTGGCGTGCCGGACCCGGCGATCAGCACCGCGTCGGGGCTCGCCGCCATGATCTTCAGGACCTGCCCGGTGACCGACGTGTCGGTGCGGTTGTAACGCTCGTTGGAGACGATCTCGATGCCCTTGAGCCCGGCGACCTTCGCGAACTGGGTGTACCAGCCTTCGCCGTAGGCGTCGGCAAAGCCGATGAAGGCGACCTTCTTGACGCCGGAGTTGGCCATGTGCTGGGCGATCGCGAGCGACATCATGATGTCGTTTTGCGGCGTCTTGAAGACCCAGTGCCGCTTGGCGTCGACCGGTTCGACGATCGCCGACGATGCGGCCATCGAGATCATCGGCACCTTGGCTTCGGCGACGACGTCGATCATCGCGATCGAGTTCGGGCTCACCGTCGAGCCGATGATGACGTCGGCCTTGTCCTCGGTGATCAGCTTTCTCGTGTTGGCGACCGCGGCGGTGGTGTCGGACTTGTCGTCGAGCACGATGTAGTTGACCTTCTGGCCGCCGATCGTCGTCGGCATCAGCGCGATCGTGTTCTTCTCGGGAATGCCGAGCGACGCCGCCGGCCCGGTGGCCGAAAGCGTCACGCCGACGGTGATGTCGGCGTGCGCCGACGCGGCGACAAGCAGCGCCGCGCCGCACAACAGGGTTTTCACGAACTTCATGGGCTGTCTCCCTTTCTGGATTGCCTTGGGTTGAAAAGAAAAGGTCCGCGCACTGTTCGGCACGTTCAGGCGGCGATCGTCGCGCGCACTTCCTGCACGGGGTGCGGCAGCTTCACGGCGCCGACACCGCCGAAGAACAGATCGCAGACAACGGGTGCCATATCGTCGTAGCTGAACAGGCCGTCCGTCTTGATCCAGGTAAACATCCAGTTGATCATGCCGAACAGCAGCATCGCCAGCGGCTTGTCGAGCGTGACCGATTGCACGTCGGGCCGCACCGCGGCGACCGCCGCCGCGAAGGCATCGACGACGCGGCGCTCGGCGCCGAGGACGCGGTCGCGGTCCGCAGCGTCGAGGAAGCGCACGTCCTCGGTCAGCACGCGGTGCGCGTCCTGCGCGCCGGCGTATTCGGCCATGAAGCGCACGATCAGTTCGCGCAGCCGCGGCTCGGGTTCGAGCGCCAGACGTTCGACGCCGCGCACCACGGCCTCGAGCCGGCCGACGTGCTCCAGCGCGATCGTCGCCACCAGTTGCCGCTTGTCGCGCACATAGTGATAGAGCGCCGGCTTGGAGATGCCGCACGCCGCCGCGACCTGGTTCATCGACGTGCCGGCGTAGCCGTGGCGCGCGAACAGCACCGCCGCCTGGGCGAGGATCGCCTCGCGCTGGCTGGCGTAGCTGGGGGCTCGTCCGCGCGGCATGGTGTGCGCGAGGCTTCAGCGATCGGCGCGCGAGACGACGCTCTGCGCGGTCTGCGATCGATGCCGATCTGTTGCCTGCACGCGGCGCACAGCCCTGGGCATGTCCAACGTGCCGTCCGGCGCCTCAGCGTGGACGCTGGTCGATCACGCGCCGCGCCTTGCCGACGAGGGTGCGCTCGATGCTGTCGGGCATGCCGACGACGACGCGCGTCGAGACGCCGACCATCGTCTTGATGCGGTCGCGCAGCGCGTCGCCGACGTGCTTGGGCTCGACCTTGCCGACCATCGCCGGCGCCAGTTCGCAGCGCACCTCGACCTCGTCGAGGTTGGCCTCGCGCGTGACGACGATCTGGTACTGGCCGCCGAGCTGTCCGTCCTGCAGCACCAGCTCCTCGATCTGGGTCGGGAACATGTTGACGCCGCGGATGATCAGCATGTCGTCGCTGCGGCCGACGATCTTGCCCATGCGGCGCATGCT
>JBDHSE010000345.1:0-3251 GCA_039807955.1 Ideonella sp.
TACGGATCAAGCACTTGCGAGTGCAAAACGGCTCGATTCCCGGGAAAGCAACGGCGAGTTGAGAAAGACGGGCTAGCGCTTCGCGAGCGCCCGCGCCGCTTCGGCCACCAGCGCTGGCCCGCGATAGATCAGCCCGGTGTAGATCTGCACCAGGTCGGCACCGGCGGCGATCTTGGCCTTCGCATCGGCGCCGCTCATCACGCCGCCGACGCCGATGATCGGAAAGCGCTTGCCGAGCGCAGCGCGCAAATGGCCTATGACGCGGTTGCTCGCGTCGAACACAGGCTTGCCGCTCAACCCGCCGGCTTGCGCGGCATGCTCCAGGCCCTTGACGGCGTCGCGCGAGATCGTCGTGTTGGTCGCGATGACACCGTCGAAATGACACTCGCGCAGCGTGCGGGCGATGACCTGCACCTGCTCCTCCTCGAGGTCGGGCGCGATCTTGACGAACAGCGGCACCTTGCGGCCGTGCTGCCGCGCGAGTTCGAGCCGGCGCTGGTGCAAGGCGCCGAGCAGCGCGGCGAGCGCGGCGTCGCCTTGGAGTTCGCGCAGGTTCTTCGTGTTCGGGCTCGAGATGTTGACCGTCACGTAGTCCGCGTGCGGGTAGACGCCGTCCAGGCACGCCAGGTAGTCGTCCGCCGCGCGCTCGATCGGCGTCGCGGCGTTCTTGCCGATATTCAGGCCAAGGACGCCGCCGCCGCGGCGGAAGCTGCGCGAGCGCTTGACGTTGGCGACGAACGCGGCGAGGCCATCGTTGTTGAAGCCTAGCCGGTTGATCAGCGCCTCGGCCTGCGGCAGGCGGAACAAGCGCGGTCTCGGGTTGCCGGGCTGCGCCAGCGGCGTCACGGTGCCGACCTCGACGAAGCCGAAGCCCATCGCGCCGAAGCCGTCGATGCAGCGGCCGTTCTTGTCGAGCCCGGCGGCCAGCCCGATGCGGTTCGGAAAGGCGAGCCCGGCGATCGTCACCGGGTCGGCAACGCGCGGCTGGCGCCACAGGTTGTTTGCCGGCGAGTGCTGCAGGCGCGCGATCGTCGCAAGCGTCAACTCATGCGCGGTCTCAGCGTCCATGCCGAACAGGAAGGCGCGGGCAAGCGAATAGGGCAGGGGAATCATCGTCGGTGCGCGAGTCGAGCCGGGATTGTCGCTTGGCGCCGGCGCGGCCATCGATAATCGCGGCGGGAGCAACACGGCAGCGCAAGACGATGACGCAGGACGAACTCAAGGCGATGGTGGGCGAGGCGGCGACCGCCTGGGTGCAGCCCGGCAGCGTGATCGGCGTCGGCACCGGATCGACCGTGAACTGCTTCATCGAGTCGCTCGCGCGCATGCCCGATCGCATCGCGGCGGCGGTGTCGAGTTCGGAGCAGAGCAGCCTGCGCTTGCGCAAGCACGGCATCGCCGTGCTCGACGCGAACGAGGTCGAATCGCTCGCGGTCTACGTCGATGGCGCCGACGAGATCGACGGCCGCGGCTGCATGATCAAGGGCGGCGGCGGCGCGCTGACGCGCGAGAAGATCGTCGCCGACATGGCGCGCCAGTTCGTCTGCATCGCCGACGAATCCAAGCTCGTGACGACGCTCGGGCGCTTCCCGTTGCCGATCGAGGTGATCCCGATGGCAAGAGCGCTCGTTGCCCGGCGCCTGCGCGAGATTGGAGGGCGCCCGGCGCCGCGCCCGGGCTTCGTGACCGACAACGGCGGATTGATCCTCGACGTCCATGGCCTCGAGATCATCGATCCGCCGACGCTCGAGGCCGAGATCAGCCAGTGGCCGGGCGTCGTCACGGTCGGCATCTTCGCCCGCAACCGGGCGAGCGTCTGTCTGCTCGGCACATCGGAAGGTGTGCGCACGATCAAGTTCTGACCGCTTCGGGTCTGTCCCTACTCGAAAACAGCGTAACCTCGCGGCTGTCCCCAGCTTTCACCGTCACGCGAGGAATCCCGGCCCATGGCAAAGCCCAACTATTCGTTCGAGAAGCGCCAGCGCGAGCTGCAGAAGAAGCAGAAGAAGGAAGAAAAGCTCGCGCAGCGCCGGGCGGGCGCCGCCAGCAAGGCGCAGGCCGCGGCCGAAGGCGAAGGCTCGAACGAGGAAGACGCGGCGCCTGCCGCGCCGCAGCCCGCGGGCGACCAGCCGGCCTGAGCTACTGCGCCCGCGCGCGGCGCAAGCCGCGCGAGACGAAGCGCGCCGCATCGACGGCATCGAGCAGGGTCGCTTCGAGCGGGCAGGGCGCGCCGCTGATCAGCGACGCGAGGGTGCGCGCGCCGAGCGCGGCCGACGCGATGCCGCGCGACGCGAGCGCAGTGAATACATGCAGCCCTGGTTGGCGGGGGATGAAGCGCGGCTGATCGATGCGCGTGTCCGGCTGCATCGCGGCGAGGTCAGCGACACCGCCGATCAGCGGCAGACGATCGGGCGCGATGCAGCGCCAGCCGATGCGACCCGCGAGCGCGCCGTCGGCGACCGTCGGCAGGCTGCCGGTCAGGCGCAGCAACCGCGTCAGGTTGTGGCGCTGATCGTCTGCGCGCAGGCGGGGGTCGAGGTCTTCGACTTGCGCTGTCGCGCCGAAGAGCGCGCTGCCGTCGGGCAGCGGCGGCAGCACGTAGCCGTTGCCGGCGACCGGCAGCCGCGGCAGGCGCAGGCCGGGCGTGCCGAGCGCGAGCATTGTGATCTGGCCGCGCATTCGCTGCAGCGGCAACGCCTGGTCAGCGAGCAGCGACGCCGCGTCGTATGCATTCGCGAGAACGACGACGCCGGCTTCGTCGAGCACGCGGCCGTCAGCGTCGAGCAATTGCCACGCATCGCGCCGGGGGCGGATCGCGGCGACCGCCGTCTGCGTTCGCAACTCGGCGTTGCGGCCGGCGCCTGCGAGCAGCGATGCCGCGAAACCGGCGGGATCGACCCAGCCGCCTTCGGGATAGAACCACGCCGGCAGCGTCGGCGGCAGGCCGCAAAGGCGCGCGGCGTCTTCGACGTCGAGCGCCTGCACGTACTCGGGCGGCATGCCGAGCGCTGCCGCCTGCCGCTTCATCGCGTCGATCGACAGCGCCGATTCGAGGCGCAGCAGCCCGTTCACCTGCCCGCGAACGCCGTGGTTCGCGACCGCGTCGCGGATGGCGATCGCTGCCTGCAGCGCCGCCGCGCGGTTGAAGCGGGCGTGCGCGCCGTCGTCGGCGTTGAAGGTGCCGTGGAAGATGCCGGCCGGATTGCCGCTGCCGCCCGCCGCGATCGACGCGTTGCGGTCGAAGAGCGTGC
>JBDHSE010000346.1:0-3246 GCA_039807955.1 Ideonella sp.
ACGCTGCGCCACCTGCGCGACCTCGGCAACAGCGTGCTCGTCGTCGAGCACGACGAGGACGCGATCCGCGCCGCCGACCACTGCATCGACATGGGCCCCGGCGCCGGCGTCCACGGCGGCCGCGTCGTCGCCCAGGGCACGCCCGACGAGATCGCGGCGAACCCCGATTCGCTCACCGGCCGCTACCTGAGCGGCGCGCTAAGAATCGCCGTGCCGCGGCAGCGCACCGCCTGGGGCACGACCCCCCTCTCCCTCCCCGAGGGAGAGAGTCGGGGTGAGGGTGCCGCCGCGCGGGGCACGAACTCCTTCTCCCTCGCCGAGGGAGAGGGCCGGGGTGAGGGTGCCGCCGGGCGGGGCACGAACTCCCTCTCCCTCCCCGAGGGAGAGGGCCGGGGTGAGGGTGGCGGCGACACAGCGCCGCGCGCACCGCGAACCGCGGGCGACTGCCTGCGCATCATCAACGCCCGCGGCAACAACCTGCGCGGCATCGACGCCGAGATCCCGGTCGGCCTCTTCACCTGCGTCAGCGGCGTCTCGGGCTCGGGCAAGAGCACGCTCGTCAACGACACGCTCTACGCCGCGGTCGCGAAGAAGCTCTACAACAGCCACGCCGAGCCGGCGCCGCACGACGAAATCGAAGGCATCGATGCCTTCGACAAGGTGATCGCCGTCGACCAGAGCCCGATCGGACGCACCCCGCGCAGCAACCCGGCGACCTACACCGGGCTCTTCACGCCGATCCGCGAGCTGTTCGCCGAGGTGCCCGCCGCCCGCGAGCGCGGCTACGGCCCGGGGCGCTTCAGCTTCAATGTCGCCGGCGGGCGCTGCGAGGCGTGCGAGGGCGACGGCGTGCTCAAGGTCGAGATGCACTTCCTGCCCGACGTCTACGTGCCGTGCGACGTCTGCCACGGCCGGCGCTACAACCGCGAGACGCTCGAGATCCTCTACAAGGGCAGCAACATCACGCAGGTGCTCGAGATGACGGTCGAGGACGCGCACGACTTCTTCGGCGCCGTGCCGGCGATCGCGCGCAAGCTGCGCACGCTGCTCGACGTCGGCCTCGGCTACATCCGCCTCGGCCAGGCCGCGACGACGCTGTCGGGCGGCGAGGCGCAACGCGTCAAGCTCGCGCTCGAGCTTTCGAAGCGCGACACGGGGCGCACGCTCTACATCCTCGACGAGCCGACGACCGGGCTGCACTTCGCCGACATCGACCTGCTGCTGCGCGTGCTGCACCAGCTGCGCGACGCCGGCAACACGATCGTCGTCATCGAGCACAACCTCGACGTGCTCAAGACCGCCGACTGGATCATCGACATGGGCCCCGAAGGCGGCGCCGGCGGCGGCACCGTCGTCGCGACCGGCACGCCGGAGGATGTCGCGGCGAACCCGGCGAGCTACACGGGGCAATACCTGCGCCCGCTGCTCGCGCGCTGAGCGGGTTCGCCGCGGGCGATGGCGGCGCCAAGCCGCGCGTGTGTCGCGTCAATCGTCGTCGTGGTCGTGCTTCTTGTGGTGCTTGCGCTTGCCGTGGCCGGAGTGGCCGCGCACCCAGTTCTCCTGGACGAAGTAGACCGGCTGGTCGCAGGCGCCGTAGCGGGCGCAGTGCCTGGCCCAGTGCTTCTGGTGGCCGGGCGGCACGTACAGGTAGATCGGACGCTGCACGTAAGCGACCGGCGACGGCACGACGACGACCGGCTGCGGATAGATCACCGCCGGCATCGCCGGGTAGCTGCCGATGTCGATGCGGCCGTAGACGCCGGGCTGGACGATGCCGATCGAGACGCCGATGGCCGTCTCGGCCGACGCTGCGGGCAGGAGGGACGCGAGCGCGACGGCGGCGAGGGCGGGGGCAAGGCGGCGGGACATGTTCGGGGATCTCCTTCGGTTCGGCTGTGCCCCGTTGTAACGCCGCCGGGCGGCGCGCGGCCGACCGCCGGATGTCACAGTTGTGACCGGATGCAGCCGGTGCCGAAGCCGCGCCGGGGCCGCTACGCCGCGCTGCGCGGCGCGACGCCGAGGTAGGCCTCGCGCACCCGGGCGTCCTTGTAGAGGTCGGCGGCCGGTGCGCTCAGCACGACCTTGCCGGTCTCGAGGACGTAGCCGTGGTCGGCGAGGTCGAGCGCGGCGCGCGCGTTCTGCTCGATCACGAGCACCGTCGTGCCCTCGGCCTTGAGCTGCGCGAGGACGCGAAAGATCTCCTGCACGATCAGCGGCGCGAGGCCGAGGCTGGGCTCGTCGAGCAGCAGCAACTCGGGCCGGGCCATCATCGCGCGGCCGACGGCGAGCATCTGCTGCTCGCCGCCCGACATCGTGCTCGCGCGCTGGCGCGTGCGCTCGGCCAGGCGCGGGAAGATCGAGTAGACGCGCGCCAGGTCGTCGCGCACCTCGCGCTCCCTGCTGCGCCGGGTGTAGGCGCCGAGCCGCAGGTTGTCGTCGACGGTGAGGCCTGCGAACAGCTCGCGCCGCTCGGGAACGAGTGTCACGCCGCGGCGCACGAGCGCCTCCGGCGCGAGCCCGACGATGCTGGCGCCGGCGTACGACAGCAGCTTCGCGGTCGCCGGCACGACGCCGACGATCGCGTTGAGCAGGCTGCTCTTGCCGGCGCCGTTGGCGCCGATGACGGTCACGACCTCGCCGCGGCGCACGCTCAAGCTGACGTCGGCGAGCGCCTGCACGCCGCCGTAGTGCACCTCGAGCGATTCGATCCGCAGCAGCAGGTCTTGCTGGCGCTGGCGCGCGGCCTCGGTGTCGTTCACGCCAGTTCGCCCCCCAGGTAGGCCTTGATCACTTCGGGGTCCTGCGACACCCGGGCCGGCTCGCCCTCGGCCAGCATGCGGCCGTAGTTCATCACGACGACGCGATCGACGAGGTTCATCACCATCCCCATGTCGTGCTCGACGAGCAGCAGCGCGATGCCTTCGTCGCGCAGCTCGCGCAGCAGCTTCGCAAGCTCGCCCTTCTCGGAAAAGCGCAGCCCCGCCGCCGGCTCGTCGAGCAGCAGCACGCGCGGCTCGAGCGCGAGCGCGCGGGCCACCTCGAGCAGCCGCCGGTGGCCGACGGTGAGCGACTCGGCCGGCGCATCGGGGTTGTCGAGGCCGACCCGCGCGAGCAGGCGCAGCGCCTGCGCCTTCGAGCGCGCCTCACCCGAGCGGCCGAGGCCGATCAACCCGGTCCACAGGTTGCCGCGGGTGTGGGTGTAGCAGCCCATCATCACGTTCTCGAGCACGCTCATGTCGAACAGCG
>JBDHSE010000347.1:0-3244 GCA_039807955.1 Ideonella sp.
TCGCCTCGCCCCTGACCTTGTGCTCACCCATCGGGTGCCCCCTCCAATCACGCCGCAGCCCGCGCCAACTCTATCGATTGGGCCATTCGGTCAGGAGCAACTGAGGAAAATAGGTTGAACGCGGTTTGGTATCAGACGTCGAACCGACGCCGGTCGCCGAAGCCGCGCGCGTTGTCGATGAACCAGAGCCGCGCGACGCGCAGCCGGTACCAGCGCACCCGCGCGAGTGCGGCAACGATCGCGGCCGGCGCGCCGGCCGGCCGCACGAACGGGAAGCGTTCGGCGTACGACTCGCGCGCGCCGTCGAGTTCGGCGCCGTGCAGTTCGTACGCCCGCCCTTCGATCTGGATGCCCTGGATCGAGCGCCAGTCTTCCGGCTGCGCCTGGATCGTCGCCGCGCAGCGCGCATCGTGGGCCAGGTCGCTGCAGTGGCGCGTCTTCGGCGACGATAGAAACACGAGGTCGCCGCCGTGCACCGCGTAGAACACCGCCGCCGCCCACGGCCCTTCGGCGCCGGTCGTCGCGAGCGTCATCACATGGTGATCTGCCAGATAGCCGGCGACGTCGGGCGGTAAGTCGAGGGCCATCGCGGCGCGCGAGCAACGGTCGAACGGTCAGCCCGTGGCCGCCGGCTCGTGCAACTGCTTGAGCCGGTACGCGAGCTGCGGCCGCGTCAGGCCGAGCATGCGCGACGCCGCCGAAAGGTTGCCGTGCGCCTTGTCGACCGCCGCCTCGATCAGCATCGCCTCGACCTGGGCGAGCGTCATCACGCCGTTGAAGACGGCGTCGCACAGCTCCTTGCCGGCCTCCCACGGCTGGTCGCCCAAGCTGCCGTCCATGCCGAGGCCGAACTCGTCGCGCGGCATGCCCAGCGCCGGCGCGATGAACAGGTGATCGACCTCGACGCGCGAGCCGCTCTGGGCGAGGATCACGCCGCGCTCGACCATGTTCTGCAGCTCGCGGATGTTGCCCGGCCAGGCGTAGCTCAGCAGCGCGCGCTTGGCCTTGTCGGTGAAGCCACGCAGCTTCTTCGCGTGGATCGCGCTGTGCTTCTCGAGGAAGCGCTTGGCAAGCAGCGAGATGTCCTCCATCCGCTCGCGCAGCGGTGGGATGCGGATCTGGAACGGGTTGAGCCGGTAGTACAGGTCGGCGCGGAAGCGGCCGTCGCGCACGCGCTGCTGCAGCTCGGCGTTCGTCGCGGCGACGATGCGAACGTCGACGCGGCGCGTGCGATGGTCGCCGACGCGCTCGATCTCGCCCTCCTGCAGCACGCGCAGCAGCTTGCTTTGGGCGGCGAGCGGCAGGTCGCCGACCTCGTCGAGGAACAGCGTGCCGCCGTCGGCGCGCTCGAAGCGCCCGGCGCGCGCGACCTGGGCGCCGGTGTAGGCGCCGCGCTCGACGCCGAACAGTTCGGACTCGACGAGTTCGATCGGGATCGCCGCGCAGTTGACGGCGACGAAGGGCCGCTCTCGGCGCGCGCCCATCGCGTGCAGCGCGCGCGCGAAAAGCTCCTTGCCGACGCCCGTCTCGCCGAGCAGCAGCACCGTGATCTGGCTTGCCGCCGCCTTGCGCAGCAGGTCGAACGCGGCGCGAAAACCCGGCGAGTTGCCGATCATGTCGCCCGGCAGGTTGGCCTTGTCGCCGATCGTCGACCGCAGCTGGCCGACCTGCGTCTGCAGCTCGATCAACTGGTCGGCGATCGACTCGGGCGTGAAGTAGCGCAGATGCTCGGCGGCGTCGTCCCACTCCTGCGCCGGGCGGCCGATGATGCGGCAGTTCGGGTTGCCCATGCCGGCGCACTCGACCTCCTTGAAGAGGATCGGCGTCCCCATGAACGCCGTCGCGTAGCCGCAGGCGTAGCCGATCTGCGTCCAGCACACCGGCTCGTCGTGCACGCCGTAGTGGTGGCGGTGCCACTGGCCCTCCCACGAGTTCTCCCAGACGAACTCGCCGTAGAAGCGCCCCGTCATGCGATCGAGCTCGAGCTGCACCGGAATCGTCTGCACGATGCCTTCGAGCGTGTGCAGCCGCGGGCCGGTCATGAAGGCTTCGACGTCGCCGCAGTCCTGCGAGCGGGTGCGCGCGAGTTCGGCGTCGCGCAGCCCCGACGCGTAGCCCATGCGCGTGAGCAGGCCGCGCGCGCGCTCGAGGCCGAGCGTGTCGATCAACTCCTTGCGCAGCAGCGCCTGCGCCTCGGCGTGCACGAGCAGCATGCGGTGCTCGTGCAGCCAGATCTGGCCGGTGCGCTGGCAGAAGTGGATGCGCGATCGCAGCTCGTCGCTCACCGCGCGCGCAATGCTGTGAAGCTGCGTCATCTGCCAATCCTCCTCACGAACGGATGCTTTTAGACCCGTCGCGGGCAAGCCGCTTTGACAGGTGTCAAGCACTGCCCCGGCGCTGGTGGATACCCGCACCCACGCCGCCGACGCTTCATCAATTGATCAAATCGTAGCGCCTGGCTGCGCCGCATCTGATCAAACCGACAACGGCCGATTCACGCCGCATCCGCACGCCGCGCGGGAGCAAACGGCGCGACGCCCGGTGCCAGCGCCGATGCTGCGCCGCGTCATCCAGAACTGGCACGACGATTGCATCGAATGCCCTGCCACCGGGCGCCACGCGGCCACACATCCGAGACACGCGAACGCCCACAAACCTGGAGACACAGCATGAAATTCCCCGTTCCGCACGACGTCAAGGCCAAGACCATTCCCGGCACCGAAGGCTGGGAGCGCATGTATCCGTACCAGTACCAGTTCGTCACCGACGACCCGGTGCGCAACGCCTACGAGAAGGAAACCTTCTGGTTCTACGACGGGCTGCACTACCCCGAGCCGCTGTACCCGTTCGACACGATCTGGGACGAGGCCTGGTTCCTTGCCCTCTCGCAGTTCAACAACCGCATCTTCATGGTGCCGCCGGTGCGCGGCGTCGATCACCGCATGATCAACGGCTACGTCTACATCTCGCCGGTGCCGGTGAAGGACGGCGCCGAGATCGGCAGCCGCGTGCCGCACTTCATGGAGCGCGCTGGCCACTACTACAAGAACTGGGACGCGCTCGAGGCGAAGTGGAAAGTCAAGATGGAGGCCACGATCCGCCAGCTCGAGGCGATCGAGATCCCGCGCCTCGCGGACATGGAGGACATGGCGGTCGTCACCGAGGCGGTCGGCGAATCGAAGGGCTACCACCTGCTGAAGAACTACGACGACCTGATCAACCTCGGCATCAAGTGCTGGCAGTA
>JBDHSE010000348.1:0-3243 GCA_039807955.1 Ideonella sp.
GTCAACCCCTGGGTGCTGGTCGGCGCGCCCGCCTACCTCGCGCGCCGCGGCGTGCCCGAGTCGCCTGCCGACCTCGCGCAGCACGATTGCCTCGTCTACAGCAGCGTGCAGGGCGACGACCGCTGGCATTTCGGTGGCCGATCGGAAGCCGGCGCCGCGGTCGCGGTATCGGGCCCGCTGCGATCGAACAACCTGACGACGCTGCTGGCCGGCGTGCAGGCCGGCATGGGGATCGCGATCCTGCCGCGCTACGTCGCGCAGGAGGCGATCGCGCAAGGCGAGGTGCGCGTGCTGCTCGATGCGTACACCCTGCCGGCGCAGGAGATGCACGCCGTATTTCCGTCGCCCAGGCTCGTGCCGGGAAAGGTCACGAGCTTCATCGCCCATCTGCTGGAGCGCTTCGACGGCGAGTGGTGGCTGCGTTGAAGCGCTGACGCGGCGCGATCGATCGCGCGCCGCAGCAGGTTCCCGATCGGACCGCAGCGTGTTAAGGTCGCTGCATGCTGCGCCCACCCGCGGCGCGGCCAGGCAAACGGGCAGTGGCGAACAAGGCAGTCATCACAGGCGCTGCGATCGGAATCGCGATCGTCGCTCTCCTCGTGTGGCGCGAATGGCAGCCGACGACGCCGCCGCCGGCGCAGACCCCGGCACCGGTGGTTGCGCTGCCGACCGCAACCCAGCCAGCACTGCCTGCATCCGAACCGGCATCGGCGCCGGCAGGCCCGGCGCACCCGATCGAAGCCGCGCCGGCCGCCGCCTCGGCCGCTGCGGCAACGGCGGCGCCGTTGAACGTCGAAGACTTGCTGGTCCAGTTGCTCGGCCGCAAGGAGGTGCTGTCGGCGCTGCAGATCGACGACTTCCCGCGCCGCTTCGCGGCGACCGTCGACAACCTCGGCCGGGCGACGGCGTCGCCGCGGCTGTGGCCGGTGAACCCGACACCGGGGCGCTTCCAGACGGTGACGCGCGGCGACGTGACGACGATCAGCGCCGACAACGCCGAGCGCTATGCGCCGTTCGTGCTGCTGGTCGAGGCGATCGACGTGAAGCGCACGGTCGCGACCTACGTCCGCCTGTACCCGCTGATCCAGAAGGCGTACGAAGACCTCGGCTTTCCGGGCCGCTACTTCAACGACCGCCTCGTCGAGGTGATCGACCTGCTGCTCGCGACGCCGGAGATCGAGACGCCGTTGAAGGTCGTGCTGCCGACGATCAGCGGCCCGGTGCTGCCGGACCGGCCGTGGGTGCTCTACACGTTCGAAGCGCCCGAGCTGAAGTCGCTCGCCGCCGGGCAGAAGATCCTGCTGCGCATGGGGCCGGACAACGAGCGCAGGCTGAAGGCAAGGCTGAAGGAGATCCGCGGCCTCGTCGCCAAGGCGCCGCCGACGCGTTGATTGCGCCCAGGTCCGCGCGTTGCGCGAAGCGGTCGATCTTGCGGACCGCTACTTCATCGTGACCCACTGCCACTCGAGCCAGTTGTCGGCCCGGTGCACTGCAGTGACGTTGTTGCGCTCGGCCCAGGGGATGAACTGGCGGTGCAGCGGGATGTGGTGGACGGCGTCGTTGTGCAGCTTGAAGACCTCCTTGATCAGCGCCTTGCGCTTCTCGGGGTCGGCTTCCTTGCTCTGCGCGGCGGCGACGGCGTCGAGCTTGTCGTCGGTGTAGTTGCCGTAGTTGTAGGCGCCCAGCCCCTTGTCGCCGCGGTTGCGGTAGACCGGCGTGAAGGTCGTTTCGGCGTCGGTGATCGAGCCGCCCCAGCCGAGCATGTAGAGCGAGGTGTCGAGCTTCTCGAGCTTCGGGAAGTAGGTCGAGCGCGGCATCGCGTTGACGTTGACCTTGACCTTCAGCTGCGCCCACATCGCCGCCAGCGCGAGGCAGATCTTCTCGTCGTTGATGTAGCGGTTGTTCGGGCAGTCGAGCGTGACGTCGAAGCCGTCGGCGTAGCCGGCGTCGGCCATCAGTTTCTTCGCCGCGTTGAGGTCGTAGGGCAGGCGCTTCTCGATCTCGGGGTCGTTGAAGCTGCCCAGCGGCGACGGCACGACGGCGCCGGTCGGGATCGCCTGGCCGTTCATCAGCTTCACCTTGATCGTCTCGATGTCGATCGCCTGGTAGAGCGCGCGGCGCACCCGCACGTCCTTGAACGGGTTCTTGCCCTTGACGCTCGAATAGAGCAGCTGGTCGCGCGCCTGGTCCATGCCGATGAAGATGACGCGGTTCTCGAGCCCCTCGAGCACCTTCACCTGGCCGCTTGCGCGCAGCCGCTCGAGGTCGCGCGGCGGCGGGTCGAGGATGAAATCGACCTCGCCCGACAGCAGCGCGGCGACGCGCGTCGCATCCTGCTTGATCGGCGTGTAGACGACCTCCTGCACGTTGCCGTCGAACTTGCCCCACCAGTTGGGGTTGCGCTTGTAGGTCGTCTTCACGTCGGGTTCGCGCTTCACAAGCATGTACGGCCCGGTGCCGTTGGCGTTGTACGCGGCGAAGCTTTCTTCCTTGTTCTTGAAGTCGAGCGGCTTCGTGACGTTGTGCTTCTCGCTCCACGCCTTGCTCATGATGTTGAGCGTGTTGATGTGCTGCAGGAAGATCGGGTTCACCTGCGCAAGGTTGAACTCGACCGTCAGGTCGTCGATCTTCTTCACCTCGCCGACCGCGTTGGCGTAGACGGCGAGCTGCGAGGTCGGCAGCTTGGCGCGGTTGATCGAGAAGACAACGTCGTCGGCGGTGAACGGCGTGCCGTCGTGAAACTTGACGTTCGGCCGCAGCTTCATGCGCCACTGCAGCGGGCCGGTCTGCTGCCACTCGGTCGCGAGCTCCGGCACGAGGTTCAACTGCCGGTCGCGGCCGACGAGGAACTCGTAGACCTGGCCGTTCATCGAGTTCGTCAGCTGCTCGTTCTGCGAATGCGGGTCCATCGTCTGCGGGTCGCCCTGCGACGCCCAGCGCAGCGTCTGCGCGGCGACGGCGGCGCTTGCCAGCGCCGTCGCGGCGGCGAGCAGCGCGTGAATCCATCTCGTCATGAGCGGGCCTCCGGTTCGTTTCGAATCGGGCGAGTGTAGGCAGACGCGGTGCCGCCGCGACCGAGGGCAAACCTCAGGGACGCGGCGCGCGGGAACGATGCCTCATACCAAACCGCGTTCAATGGATTGGATATGCTCCCTCTCCCACTTGTGGGAGAGGGGGCAGGACAGGCCACCGCGTTCCTGGACGGTTGAACGCGAACCGGTATCAGGCCGGCTTGTAGCCTTC
>JBDHSE010000349.1:0-3241 GCA_039807955.1 Ideonella sp.
CAGGCGATGATCTGCCACTGGTTGACGAGGTCGACATAGCGGCGCAGCGGCGACGTCGCCCAGCTGTACTGCGCGACGCCCAGCCCGGCGTGCGGCGCCGGCTTCGTTCCCATCCGCACCTTGACCCCCGGCAGCATGCTCGCCTGGCTGCGGTAGATCGCCGGCACGCCGTGCTCGGCGAGCCAGCCGCCCCAGTGGCTGTTGGCAAGGATCATCGCCTCGGAGACGATCAGGTCGAGCGGCGCGCCGCGCCTGCGGGTCGTGATCCGCACCGTCTCGTCGCCGCGCGGCGGCTGTGTGTCGTCGTCGCGGACGAGGGCGAAGCTGTAGTCGGGGCGGGTGAAGACCTCCGGCTTGCCG
This sequence comes from Ideonella sp., assembly GCA_039807955.1. Lineage (GTDB taxonomy): Bacteria > Pseudomonadota > Gammaproteobacteria > Burkholderiales > Burkholderiaceae_C > CAIKUF01. The sequence continues at coordinate 361 of JBDHSE010000349.1, forward strand.
CGCACGACCTCGCGCTGCGCCTTCAGGTGGCGCGCGAGGCGCAACGCGAATGCGAGTTCGGCGGCGTGCGCGTAGCCGGCTGGCGCGGCGCCGGTCAGCGTCGCCTCGGTGATGATGTCGTCGAGCCGGTCGTGGCGCAGGTTGTCGGCGATCGTCACCCGCTCGAGGCGGGTCTCGAAGGCCTTGATTTCGAGCGTCGCCTCGTCGAACTCGACGTAGAGCGAGACGGCCGGGCAGTCCTGTCCGGCGGCGAGCGTGTAGCGATCGACGACATCGTCCGGCAGCATCGTCAGCTTCCAGCCCGGCATGTAGACGGTCGACAGTCGCTCGCGGGCGATGGCGTCGAGCGCCGACCCGGGAGCGAACGCGAGGCCGGGCGCCGCGATGTGGATGCCGAGCGTGACGCTGCCGCTGCCCAGGCCCTGCACTGAGAGCGCGTCGTCGATCTCGGTCGTCGCCGAATCGTCGATCGAGAAGGCCGCGACCGGGGCGAGCGTGAGTTCCTCGGCGATCGCCGGCGCCGCCACCTGCGCAAAGCCGGTGCCGCCGGGGAAGTTCTCGAACAGGAAGCGCTTCCAGTGGAACTGGTAGGGGCTGTCGATCGCGCCCGCGGCGGTCAGCAGATCGAGCGGCGCGCGCTGCGCGCGTTTCGCCGCCTCGACGACGGCCTTCGTCTCGGGCGCATTCTTGTCCGGCTTGAAGAGGATCTTGTAGAGCTGATCGCGCACCGGCGCCGGACAACTGCCGGCGGCGAGCTCGGCGGCCCAGGCTTCGACCTGCGCCGCCTGCTGCTTCTTGCGCTCGATGCCGAGCAGCGCGGCCTTCACCGTCTCGGCCGGCGCCTTCCTGAAGTTGCCGCGGCCGAGGCGGCGGAAGTAGTGCGGCGCGCCGAACAGGGCAAAGAGCATTGCCGCCTGCTGCTCGACCGTCGCGCTCGCGCTGAAGTAGTCGTGCGCCAGTTCGGCGAAACCGAAGTCGCCGGCCGGCGCGAACTCCCACGCGATGTCGAGATCGACCTCGGCGGCGAGCGCCTGACCCGCGGCGATCAGCTCGGCCGGCTGCGGCTGCCCGAAGCGAAGCATCAGCGCCGCCGCCTTGACCTTGACGCGCTTGCCCGACTCGAGCTCGACCTGCAACGACGCATCGGTCTCGGCCAGCACACGGCCGGCAAGGAACCGGCCGGCTTCTTCGTAGAGCGCGAACATGTCAGTGGCTCCACCGCACAGAGCGCGTTCCACGCCGCATGAAACGGCGCGGCTGGGGGCACCTGTCGGTGAATGCGCCCGCGCCGCAGCGCCATTGACCCTCACCCCGACCCTCTCCCGCGCGCGGGAGAGGGGGCACAGCGCTTGGCTGACGGCGTTCGCGGATCTGTCCCTTTCCCGCGCGCGGGAGAGGGAGCAGGCCGACTCCCCTCGGGGAGAGGGCCGGGGTGAGGGGGCCTCGCCGCACGGACCCACGCCGATCGAGCTGCTCGACCTCTGGCGTCACTTCAAACCCGAACGATGAATGCATGGCCGGACTCATGTAGCCATTCTCGCGTCGCCTTGCGCGAGGCCGAGGAAGGCGAAGATCTCCGGCAGATGGGCGTCGAAGTCCGACAGCGCATGGTCGCCGGCTTCGAGCAGCTTGATGCGAGCGGGTTGCACGCGCGCCGTCATCTCGCGCCAGTCGAGCACTTCGTCGCCCTTGGCGATGACGGCGAAATAGCGCTCGGGGTGCGTGAGCTCGGCCGGCGCCAGATCGCGCAGCGCGGCGACATCCTCGGCGCGGAACTCGAAGCACTCGCCGCTGTGCCAGGCCTGCAGTTGGCCGACATGGCCGGCGAGGTCGCGCGCCGGGTCGACCGCCGGGTTGAGCAGCACCGCGCGGCACGCCGGGCCGAGGCGTTCGGCGACCGCCATCGCGTAGAAGCCGCCGAGCGAGCTGCCGACGACGCCGGTCGTCTCGCGCGGCCAGGCCGCGACGTGCGCCAGCACGCCGCCGAGCGCGTCGCGCGGCGCAGGCGGCAGCTGCGGGCAATGCCAGTGGACGCCGGGGCGGTGCGCGGCGAGCCAGGCCGCGATGCGCTGCGCCTTGAACGATTGCGGCGACGATCGGAAGCCGTGCAGGTAGAGCAGGTGGGTGACGGGCAGACCGTGCATGACCCGATCCGAGCTGCGCAGTGTCACTTACGCGCCGCGAGCGCGGCGAGCAACTTGGCGTGGACGCCGCCGAAGCCGCCGTTGCTCATGCAAAGCACATGGTCGCCGGGCCGCGCGGCGGCGGCGACCGCGCGCACGAGTTCGTCGATGCTGTCGCACACCCGCGCCTGCTCGCCGAGCGGTGCGAGCGCCTCGCGGGCGTCCCACGTCAAGGCGCCGCTGTGGCAGAACGCGAGGTCGGCCTCCTCCAGCGCCCACGGCAGCTGCGCCTTCATCGCGCCGAGCTTCATCGTGTTCGATCGCGGCTCGAAGACGGCGAGGATGCGCGGGCGCGGCGCGGAGACGTCGAGCGCCTGCGCGTCGATGCTGCGGCGCAGGCCGTTGACGGTGGTGCGGATCGCCGTCGGATGGTGGGCGAAGTCGTCGTAGACCTTGACGCCGCCGGCTTCGCCGCGCAGCTCGAGGCGGCGGCGCACGTTCTCGAAGCTCGCGAGCGCGTTGGCCGCGACCTCGGGCGCGACGCCGACATGATCGGCGGCGGCGATCGCGGCAAGCGCATTCAACTGGTTGTGTTCGCCCTGCAAGCCCCATTCGACGTGCGCGATCTTCAAGCTGCCGCGCAGGACGTCGAAGTCGTGCGGATCGCCGCGCGCGCGCAAGGCGCCGGGCGCCTCCTTGCGGTCGCCGAAGCGCACCACCTCGCTCCAGCAGCCGCGCGCGATGACGCGCTCGAGGCT
>JBDHSE010000350.1:0-3240 GCA_039807955.1 Ideonella sp.
TGGAGCGGGTGAAGGGAATCGAACCCTCGTATGAAGCTTGGGAAGCTGCCGTTCTGCCATTGAACTACACCCGCGATGAGCCGCAGTTTACGCGATCGCACACCGCCGCCCGGTGCCGCGCAGGGCGCCCCCGGCGCGCAACCGCGGCGCGCGGGCCTACTTGCCGAAGACGGACTTCAGCAAGTCGGTCGTGCGCGCCGCCGGGTTGGTGCGGATCTGCTTTTCCTCCTGGCCGACCATGTAGAACACGCCGTCGAGCGCCTTCTGCGTCACGTAGTCGTCGAGGTCGAGCGACTTCGATTGCATCAGCGGCACCTGCTCGTAGCGCCCCATCAAGTCCTTGTACGCGCGCGTCGCGCCGACCTCGTCGACCTTCTTCGAGACGATCGGCTTGAACGCCGTGTAGAGCTTCTTCTCCGACGTGCGCTTGAAGAACTCGGTCGCCGCGGTATCGCCGCCGGTGAGAATGCCCCGCACGTCGTCGACCGTCATCGCGCGGATCGCATCGCCGAAGATCTTCGCCGCGACCGGCACCGCCGCCTCTGCCGCGCGGTTCATGCTGAGCACGAACTCGTCGACCTGCTTCTCGTAGCCGGCGACGCGCGCCATGTCGGCGACCTTCTGGATGTTCTTCGGCATCAATATCTTCACCGCCTTGTTGCCGAAGTAGCCGTCCGCCTTCGAGAGCGAATTGACCGCCTTCTCGGTGCCGATCGCGAGCGCCTCCTTGATGCCGGCAATGTCGGTCTTCGCATCCGACGAGCCCGTCGTGCCACCCGTCGCCGCGGGCAGCTTCGGCGCGCTCTTCATCAGCTTGTCGAGATCGGGGATCTGCGCAAGCGCGGCGGCGCTGGCCTGCGCGCTGGCGAGAATGAACAGGCGTCGCTTCATCTGCGCTTCCTTCGTCGGTCGTGTCCGGCCGTAGGATGGCGGCCGTTCGATGCATTCGATGCTAACGCGGCAGCAGAGCATCAAGCCATCGGCCGCGTCCCTCAGGCGTGGCGCGCACGTTCAATCGCATACTTCGACCACGAACCGGGAGCGCAGATTGCCGACCGCTGAATTGAATCCACGGGTCGAACAACTCGTTCGGCGTCAGTCCGTGCGGCACGACCCCCTCACCCCAGCCCTCTCCCCGAGGGGAGAGGGAGTTGATCGGCTCCCTCGGTCGCGCGCGAGGGACGGCGTTGGCCTGCTCCCTCTCCCGCGCGCGGGAGAGGGTTGGGGTGAGGGTGAGCGGCCCTGTCGCGCGGCCGCCTTCGCGGGCAGACGCCACCCGCCGCACCGCTTTATGGGCCGTGGAACGCGCACAGTGCGCAGGAGCAACTGAAATGCAGATTCTCTGGATCGAGCTTCGGTCCGACGCGGTGCCGCCGTCCGAGGAAGGCCTAAGCGCCTCGCCGTTCGGCCCGTTCGCGCTGACTCGCTGCGAGAGCCTGGCCGAGGCAAGCAGCATGCTCGGCGAGCGCAGCTTCGACGGCGTCGCGATCAGCCTCGGCACGGCCGACTTCACACAGTTGCCGGCCTGGACCGGCCTGTCGCAGGCGGTGCCCGACATGGCGGTCGTCGTCATCGTCAACGGCCTGCTCGATGCATCGATTGCGACGCGGCTGGTGCATGCCGGCGTGCAGGACGTGCTCGCCGTGTCACCGGCAACGAATGCCGATGCGATGCTTGCCGATGCCGTGCGCAGCCTGCGCCTTTCGATCGAGCGCAAGCGCATCGAGCGCGAAGCACGCCGCGCGAGCGCGACCGATCTGCGTACCGGGCTGCCCGATCGGCAGCAGTTGATCGACCACATGAGCCAGCTGCTCGCGCTGCGCGGCCGCGAGCCGGCGCCGATGGCGCTGCTCGCGCTGCGCGTCGAAGGCTTCGAGACGGCCGAGGCGTCGCTCGGCGCCGAGTCGGCCAACGTGCTGCGGCGCAAGGTTGCCGTCCGGCTGCGCGGCGCGGTGCGCGCCAGCGACGTCGTCGCCGCGCTGACGGCCGACACCTTCGCGCTGCTGCTCGCGTCGACCGAGGAGGCTGTCGACGCCGAACTCGTCGCTCACAAGTTGCTGCACGCGCTGCACCAGACCTTCAGCGTCGCCGGCCAGCAGGTCGCCGTTGCGACGAGCATCGGCATCAGCCGCTACCCGTCCGACGGCAGCGACGCCGGCGTGCTGCTGCGCCAGGCCGTCGCCGCCGCCGCGGCGGCCGGCGCGCGCGGGCGCGACGGCTACGTCAACTGGCGCGAAAGCCAGTGGCGCGACACCGGCGCCGCGAACGACGGCGAGATCGACATCCCCTGATCGCGCGCCGCTACTTGTCGATGTCGCCGAGGCAGAGGTACTTGATCTCGACGTAGTCCTCGATGCCGTGGCGCGAGCCCTCGCGGCCGAGCCCCGACTGCTTGACGCCGCCGAACGGCACCTCGGCGGTCGAGATGAGGCCGGTGTTGACGCCGACCATGCCCGATTCGAGCGCCTCGCCGACGCGAAAGATGCGGCCGATGTCGCGGCTGTAGAAGTACGCCGCGAGGCCGAACTCGGTGTCGTTCGCAAGCGCGATCGCCTCCGCCTCGGTCTTGAAGCGAAACACCGGCGCGACCGGGCCGAAGGTCTCCTCGCGCGCACACAGCATGTCGCTCGTCGCGTTGATCAGCACCGTCGGCTCGAAGAAGCGCGCGCCCGAGCGCTTGCCGCCGGCGAGCAGCTTCGCGCCCTTGGCGAGCGCATCGGCGACGTGGCTCTCGATTTTCGCAACCGCGTTGTCGTCGATCAGCGGCCCCTGCGTCACGCCGGCCTCGAAACCGTTGCCGACCTTGATCGCGCGCGCCTTCGCGGCAAGCTTCTCGACGAACGCGTCGTAGACGCCATCCTGCACGTACAGGCGGTTCGCGCAGACGCAGGTCTGGCCCGCGTTGCGGTACTTGCTGACGAGCGCGCCGTCGGCCGCGCTGTCGAGGTCGGCGTCGTCGAAGACGATGAACGGCGCGTTGCCGCCGAGCTCGAGCGAAAGCTTCTTGATCGTCGGCGCGCACTGCGCCGCGAGGATGCGTCCGACCTCGGTCGAGCCGGTGAACGACAGATGGCGCACCGTCTCGCTCTCGCACAGCAGCTTGCCGATCGCCGCCGACTTCGCCGCCGTGATCACATTGAGCACTCCTGGCGGCAGCCCCGCACGCTGGCCGAGTTCGGCGACCGCGAGGGCCGACAGCGGCGTCTGCCCCGCAGGCTTGACGATCGCCGGGCAGCCCGC
>JBDHSE010000351.1:0-3238 GCA_039807955.1 Ideonella sp.
GACGCCGCGCCCTCCGGCGCGCGCACCAGCAGCACCGGCACCGGCGCGATGCGCACGGTCTGCTCGGCGTCGCTGCCGAGCAGCATGCGGCCGACGCCGCGCCGGCCGTGGGTGCCGATGACGATGAGGTCGGCCCGCCACGCCTTGGCCTGCTCGACGATGCGCTCGGAGATGCGCGCCGTCATGCGCTCGATCAGCACCGTCTCGACGTTCTTCGCGCCGGCGGCGGTGGCGCGCGCCTTGGCGGCGTCGAGCATCTGCTGCGCCGCCTGCTCGATCGAGTCGATGTCGCGCCCGGTGTCGCGGCCGAGCGCCTCGTAGCCGACGGTGAACGGGATCGGGTCGACGACGTGAACCAGTTGCAGCGTCGAGCCGAAGGCCTTGGCCAGTTCGACCGCTTCGTCCAGGCCGCGGTCGGAAGTCGAGCTGCCGTCGATCGAGACAAGAATGCGCTGGTACATGGTTGACCTCGGTTCGTTCGTTGCGGTGTCGGGGCAGCAATCCTAACCCGGCGCGGCCCGCGTGCCTTGGACCGCCGCGGTCGGGGCCGGCGTTGGCGGCGCCGGCTTGCGATACCCCGGCGGGCGCACGTCGGGCAGCAGCACGGCGAGCACGCCCAGCAGCGGCAGGAAGGCGCAGACCTGGTAGACGAAGACGATGCCGAAGCGGTCGGCGACGACGCCGAGCACCGCGGCGCCGATGCCGCCGAGGCCGAAGCTGAAGCCGTAGAACAGCCCCGACACCATGCCGATGCGGTTCGTCAGCATGTCCTGCGCGTAGACGATGATCGCGGGGAAGGCCGACGCGAGCACCATGCCGATGACGATGCTCAGCGCCACCGTCCAGCCGAGGCCGACGTAAGGCAGCGCGAGCGTGAACGGCGCCGCGCCGAGGATCGAGAACCAGATCACGCGGCGGCGGCCGATGCGGTCGCCGAGCGGGCCGCCGACGAGCGTGCCGGCGGCGACGGCGAACAGGAACACGCCGAGCAGGTTCGCCGCGGCGTGCGCCGTCAGGCCGAAGCGGTGCATCAGGTAGAACTCGTAGTAGCTGTTGATGCTCGCGAGGTAGAAGAACTTCGAGAACATCAAGACGAGCAGCACGCCGATCGTGCGCCGGATGACGGGCGCCGGCAGCGGCGGCTGGTCGCCCGGCTCGCGCTTGCGGACGCGGTCGTCGATGTGCCGCGCGTACCAGCGCCCGACCTGCAGCAGGATGACGATCGCAAGCAGCGCCGCGAGCCCGAACCAGCCGACGTGCGAGCGCCCGAGCGCGAGCACGATCGCGGCGGCGAGCAGCGGCCCCAGCGCCTGGCCGACGTTGCCGCCGATCTGGAACACCGACTGCGCAAAGCCGAAGCGCCCGCCCGACGCCATGCGGGCGACGCGCGACGACTCGGGGTGGAACACCGACGAGCCGCAGCCGATCAAGCCGACGGCGGCGAGCAGCACCGGATACGACGGCGCGACCGAGAGCAGCAGCAGACCCGAGAGCGTGAAGCACATCCCGACCGGCAGCGAGTACGGCAGCGGCCGGCGGTCGGTCACCATGCCGACGACCGGCTGCAGCAGCGACGCCGTCAGCTGGAAGGTCAGCGTGATGATGCCGATCTGGAAGAAGCCGAGGTCGAACTCGCCCTTGAGCAACGGGTAGATCGCGAGGATCACCGACTGCATCATGTCGTTGAGCACGTGCACGAAGCTGACCGCGAAGAGCAGGCTGTAGCGCGTCGCGGAGCGCGGATCGGCCCGCGGTGCGGCGGCTGGCGCTTCGGCGCGGGCAATGGCGGGCTTCATTCGGTGCGGCGCGATTTGTATCGTCGCCCGACACGATCGGATCGTGCGTTCCTTGCGTCTGTACGGCAACGGACAGACGCGCGCGTGCAATCGCGGTCCACTACAGGCACGGCGAGGGGGCCCTCGCCGAGCAGATGCAACTCGAGTTGCGAGGAGTCGATGATGAACAAGCACATGAATCTGTTGGCAATCGCATTGGCGATGGGCGGCGTCGCGTTCGGCGGCGTCGCGTTGGCGGCGGATGCGCCGACACCGGCGCAGATGACGCAGAAGAATCAGGCCGGATCGAACTGGTTCGGCGGGCCGATCTACAGCGGCGCGCCGGCGCTCGAGGTCACCGCCGCGCTCGTCGCCGCCGGCGGCGGGCCGGAGAACTTCAGCTTTGCGACGGCGCTCGTGTCGATGCTCGGCGAAAAGACGGTCAACGCCGAGGTCGCGAAGCTCAACGCGCAGTACGGCGAGCAGAACGTGACCGGCTTCATCAACGGCATGACGTTTGCCGTCAAGGACGGCCTGAAGCGCGCGACCGAAGCCGGCGTCAAGCTGCCGCCGGCGCCGCCCGACCTGAAGGGCGTCAAGCTCGCCGAGACGCTGGTCAAGGCTGGCACGACGACGGACGGTACCTGGTGGTCAGGCTACCTGTTCGACAAGGCGCTGTCGCACGATATTCACAACCAGGTGATGATGGACATCGACGCCGGTCCGGGCCACGCGGCCGACCTGACCACGCACAAGCTCCTCAACCAGGCGATGTACGACGTCGCCCAGGCGTTGAAGATCAGCGGCGTCAAGCTCGCATCGCTGCACTGAACCTGGATTCGGCAGTTGACCGCTTCGCTCTCGCTGGAATTGACCATGCCTGCTGACTTTGGTCTCCACGACCGCCTTCACCTTCCGGGTGACAGCGCTACGCACGCGAGCGAGCCGCCCTCGGGCACGCTGGCGGCGTTGCAAATCCTCGCGATAGCGGGCGCTATCGCTGCGGTTTGCGCCTTGCCATCGCACCCGATGACGGCCCGCTCGGGCACGTCCAACTGCCGGATCTAGGCTGAACAGCCGCACGCCGCGAACCGGCGTGCGAATACATGCGGCGCGAGGCGGGCGATAGCGTCCGCCAGCGGGCCGGGATCGCGGCGAATGCGTAGAGTCGGCTGATCCGCAGCAGCCAACCGGGGAGGGTCGTCATGAGCGACACGAACAACGAACTGGCGGGGCCCGACCTGTGCAAGGGCGTGCCACTGGCGACGCTTGCCGAATCGGTGCCGCTGCTCGGCCACGCGCAGGGCGAGCCGACGATCGTCGTGCGCCGCGGAGCCGAGGTGTTCGCGATCGGCGCCGTCTGCACCCACTACAGCGGGCCGCTCGCCGAAGGGCTGGTCGAAGGCGACGCGGTGCGCTGCCCCTGGCACCACGCCTGCTTCAGCCTGCGCAGCGGCGAGGCG
>JBDHSE010000016.1:0-20427 GCA_039807955.1 Ideonella sp.
CCCTCCAATCACCTCGCAGCCCGCGCCAACTCTATCGATTGGGCCATTCGGTCAGGAGCAACTGAGGAAAATAGGTTCAATGCATTGCATATGCCCCCTCTCCCACTTGTGGGAGAGGGTTGGGGTGAGGGCGATGCGGGCCGCGCCCACCCTCACCCCAGCCCTCTCCCGCCCGGCGGGAGAGGGGGCAAGACAGGCCACCGCGTTCCTGGACGGTTGAACGCGAACCGGTATGGCCTCGTTCAGCCGCTGCCGCGCGGCGCGAGCGCATGGCGGTGCGCGAGCCGCACCAGGCGCTCGATCTCGCGGTCGCGGATGCCGTGCGCCGCGAGGCCGCGCGCGGTCTCGAGCAGATAGTCGAGCGTCGTGCCGTAGCGCCCGCGCGCCGTCCTCAGGATCGCGATCATCTCGGCGTCGTCGAGCACGCCGGTGAAGCTCGGGCTGGCGCGCGCGAGCGTGAAGCCGAGCGCGCGCACCGGGCCCTTGGGCGTCGCGCAGCGCAGCCAGCGCGGGTCGTAGACGCTGCTGGGCATCTCGCGCGCCCACAGCCGCGCCAGTTCTTCGTCGGCCCGCTCGCGGGCGATGCGAAAGACGAGGCCGTGGCACGACCCGCCGGGCAGCAGCGCGAAGACGAGGCCGGGCACCTGCGGCGTGCCGCGATTGACTCGCGAGCGCATCCTGAGCGCGCGGTGAAACCCGTGCACCTGCGCCGGGCGGCGTTCGCTCACCTCGAACTCGGGCCGCCAGATCAGCGATGCATAGCCGAACACCCAGAGGTCACCGCGCCCGCCCCATTGCGAACGCGCGACCTGCAGCGACGCCTGCGGGTCCGGCGCCGGACGCTCGCGCTGCATCGCGGTTCAGCGAGCGGCCGGCACCGCCTTAGCGGGCTTCGCGCAGCTCACGGCTTGCGCTCGATCAGCTCGATCTTGTAGCCGTCGGGATCGGTGACGAAGGCGATCACCGTCGTGCCGCCCTGCACCGGCCCGGCCTCGCGCGTGACGGCGCCGCCGCCAGCGCGGATGCGGTCGCAGGCGGCGTAGGCGTCGGGCACCTCGATCGCGATGTGGCCGTAGGCCGTGCCCAGCTCGTAGTGCGAGACGCCGTGGTTGTAAGTGAGTTCGATCTCGGCCTGATCCGGGTTCGCGCCGTAGCCGACGAACGCGAGCGAGTACTTCTGCTCGGGCCGCTCGGTCGTGCGCAGCAGCTTCATGCCCATCACGCGGGTGTAGAAGTCGATCGAACGCTGCAGGTCGCCGACGCGCAGCATGGTGTGTAGCAGTCTCATCGCTGGCCTTTCTCTTGTCCTCGAACCGTTTCAGCCGACGGTGTAGTTCAGGCTCATGCGTCCGCCGTCGACGTAGACGATCTGCCCCGTCATGTAGCTCGCCGCGTCGCTGAGCAGGAAGGCTGCGACCTCGGCGACCTCGTCGGGCTCGCCCAGGCGCTCGAGCGGCGTGCGGCTCATGATTCGTGCGCGCGCCGCGTCGCTGCCGAGCACCGCCTGCTTCGCGAGTTCGGTCGCGATCGTCCCCGGCCCGACCGCGTTGACGCGGATGCCGCGCTCGGCGAGCGCGAGCGCCATCACCCGCGTCAGCTGGTTGATGCCGCCCTTGCTGACGTTGTAGCTCGCGATGTTCGGGATCGCCATCACGGCGTTGACCGAACTCATGTGCACGATCGCGCCGCCGCCCTGCGCCGCCATCGCGCGCGCCACCGCCTGCGCGACGAGGAAGGCGCCCTTCAGGTTGACGCCGATCACCGCGTCCCAGTCGGCCTCGGTGATGTCGAGGAAGTCGGCCGCCTTGAAGATGCCGGCGTTGTTGACGAGCGCGTCGACGCGGCCGAAGGCCTGCACGGTCGCCGCGAGCGCCGCGTCGACCTCGGCCTTGCGCGACACGTCGCAGTGGAAGCAGGCGGCGCGCCCGCCTTGCGCCGCGATCGCCGCGGCAAGCGCCTCGCCGCGCGCATCGTCGACGTCCCACAGCGCGACCGCCGCGTCGTCGCGCGCGAGGCGCTCGGCACACGCCGCGCCAATGCCCTGCGCGGCGCCGGTGACGACGGCGACCTTGCCCGCGAAATCGAACCGGGTCTTGCTCATGAGGCCTCCTTCGCGCGGCGCGCCGCCTTCTCGATGCGGTCGCGCCAGACGAGCGCGCCCTCGGCGTTGAGCCCGACGTCGAGCGCGAGCAGCTCTCGAATCTCGGCCTCGGCGAGCGTGCAGCCGTGGGTCCGCAGCCGGGCGAGGTAGTCGTGCAGCAACGCTTCCTCGAGCTGCGCGCGGCGCGCCGCGGCGTCGCCCTCGCACTGCAGCGTCAGCGCAGCGGCGGCCTCGACCTGCTCGATCATCAGCGCGCCCAGCCGCGCCACGTCGCCGACGCGGCCGAAGTGCGTCAGGTACAGCCACTGCGGCTCGAACGCGAGCATGTGCCGCACCGACGCGACGAGCGCGTCGGGCTCGAACGCGATCGGCGTCGTCGTCGGCATCACCCACGGCCGGCCGCCGACGTCGAACTCGCGGTACGACAGGCCGAAGGTGTCGCCGGTGAAGAAGCCGCGGCTCGTCTCGTCCCAGATGCAGTGGTGGTGGCGCGCGTGGCCGGGGGTGTCGATGAAGTGCAGCCTGCGCCCGGCGAGCATCAGATCCATGCCGTCGTGCGTCGTCACCACGCGCTCTGCGGGAACGGGGACGAGCCGGCCGTACGAGCGCGCCATCTCGGCGTCGCCGTAGATGCCGCGCGCGCTTTCGTAGAGCGCGCTCGGGTCGATCATGTGGCGCGCGCCGCGCGGGTGGACGACGAAGCGCGCGTTCGGCAGCGACTGGAAGAGCTTGCCCGCGCCGCCCGCATGGTCGAGGTGGACGTGCGTCACGATCAGCCAGTCGACGCTCTCCGGCGTGAGCCCGGCGGCGGCGACGGCGTCGAGCAGGCGCGGCACGCCGTTATTCGTTCCGGTGTCGATGAACGCGGCGCGCCCGTCCTCGACGATCAGGTAGGCGGCGTCGAAGCGCGGCCGGTGAAAGCCGGTGTCGATCGCGTGGATGCCGTGGTCGAGCCGCTGCACGAGCCCTGTTTCGTCGGTCGTCATTTCATGCTCAGGTCGAGCTTCGCGCGCGGCGTCCATGCCGCGCTGCCTTCGTTCGCGTTCATCGGGGTCTGGCCTCCTGCCGCCGCACTCGCGCCGCTCGCAGCCTTGCTCGCGGGCGCCGCCGCGGCGTCCGAATGCATTTTCGGGTCGCCGATGAAGAGCCGCCCTGCGGCAAGGCCTTTCGCGGCGAGCGCGTCGCGCACGACGAGGCTGCGCTGCTGCGCGAGTTCGCGCATCGCCTCCGGGCTCACGCTCAGGTGTTTCAGCAGCATCGCTTCCATATCCGAGGCTGGAATGTCCTTCTGCATCCCGATCAGGTTGCGCGGCTTGTCGGGCAGGTCGGTCTCCTTGTAGACGGCCTTGACGAGCCGCTCGCGTTCGGCGCCGGTGATCGGCGGCAACGTGCCCGGTTCGGGCGCCTTGCCGGCGGCTCGCGCCGCCTCGCGGCGCTGCTCCCGCGCGAGGCGCGCGTCGAGCATCGCATGCAGCACGGCGGCGTGCTCGGACTGCGGGTCGGCCTCGCCGGTGATCGTCACCTTCAGCGCCGGCCGGTCGGCGAGCGCCTTCGCGACCTTGTCGAGCGTCTGCGTGCCGTCGGCCGTCGGCACGCTCGTGCCGGGCTCGAACGCGACGACGCTCATGTCGTGCCCGCCACTGCCCGCGAGCAGCGAGAACGGCGCGGTGATCGCCTTCGTCAGCAGGTTGACGATCATCTTCCAGACGATGGCGCCGATGCTGAACTGCGGGTCATCCAATGTGCCGCCGACCGGCAGGTCGACGTTGATCACGCCGTTCGGGTCCTTCAGCAGCGAGACGGCGAGCAGCACCGGCAGCTTGGTCGCATCCGGGCTGTCGACGTGCTCGCCGAAGGTCAGCTGGTTGAGCGTCAACTGGTGATCGGCCTGCAGCTTGCCGTCGGCGGCGATCCTGTAGTGCACCGCCATCGAAAGCTTGCCGTGCTCGATCGGGTAGCCGGCGTACTTGCTCGAGTACGGTGACAGCGGCGCGAGTTCGATGTTCGTCGCATTGGCCTTGATGTCGAGGTCGCGCGGCAGTTCACCCGGCCGCAGGCTGCCCTCGATCGAAAGCTCGCCGGTGCCGGCGACGCGGCCGTCGAGCTTCAACGTCGCCGGCTCGCCGCTGCCGGTGCGAAACGCGCCGAGCCGGCCGTTCAGATCGGAAAGCGCGGCGCTGTAGTTCGGCGTCACGAAGCGGTCGCTGTAGTCGATGCGGCCGTTGACGAACGCAAGCCCGCCGAGGTCGAGGTCGATCGGCAGCGCCCGCGGCCCGGCCGCCTGCGATGGCGCCGCCGATGCCGCCGGCGCCGGTGCCGCCGCCGCGACGCTCGCGGGCGCGCTGGCCGGCGATGCACTTGCCGCGGCCGGCGCCTGCGCTGGCCGGTCGGTCACGTCGCGCAGGTTCAGCCGGCCATCGGCCGACAGGATCAGGCGCGCGAAGAAGTCGGACAGCGTCGCCTCGCCGATCGCGAGCCGGGGTTTGGCCTGCGGCCGCAGCGCGAGCTTGACGCGATCGAGATCGAACGACTGCCAGCTCAGCAGTTCGCGGTCGGCCGCGCTCAGATGCTCGGCCGGCGAGACCGGCACCGACATCAGCATCAGGTCGGCGAGCCGCAGGTTGCCGTCGACATCGACGTCGAACCCGCCGCTCGCCTCGCGCAGCGCGAGCTTGCCGTCGAAGCCGGCCTCGGCGCGGTCCAGACGCAGGCCGGGAACCGGCGGCGCGTAGGCGATCACCGCCTGCAGCGGGAAGTTCTGGACCTGCGCCGCACCGCGCACCCGCAGCAGATCGATGCCGAACTGGCCGCGCCACTTCAGCGCGCCGGCCGCCGCATCGCGCCCGCCCGGCGCGCGCACGCGCACCGCGAGATCGACCTCAGGCTCGGAGACGAGACGCGCGCCGTCGAGGCGGACATCGGTGACGCCGAGCCGCAGCCGATCGAAGTCGAGCCGCACCGCGGGCGCGGCACGGCCCGGCGCCGGTGCGGCGTCGACGAAATCAAGCCGGCCATCGGCGAGCCGCAGGTCCTTCAGCGTCACCTGCCAGGCGACGCTCGCCGCCGCGCGCACGTCGGCACGGACGTCCTGCGCGAGCGCCGTTGCACCGCCCAGCGCGAGAACGTTCCACCTGCCGTCGGCACTGCGTTCGAGCCGGATGTCGGGGCGTGCCAGTTCGATCGTGTCGATCGCGATGCGCGCCGCGCCGAGATCGACTGTCGCCCCGGCGAGCTTCACGTGGTCGGCGGCGACGATGTCGCCGCCCTTGCCCGCCTTCGGCCCGGCGCCGGCCAAGGGCTTGTCGAGGTCGAGCTCGGCGATCGTCGCCACCAACTGCTGCGGCTTGCCGCCTGCCGCCGCGGTCCAGTCGAGCTTCGCGCGCATCGCGCCGGTGCCCGCGATCCTGGCGTCCTCGGCGAGGCTGACATACGGTGCGAGCGCGGCGAGCGAGACCGAATCGAGCGCCACGTTCACCGCCACCGCCGACTCGCTCGCCTGGCCGTCGAGCGCCAGCGTCGCGAGCGTCGCGTCGGGCTTGTCCTGCGGCCTCAGCACCGCCTTCAGCGTGAACGGCGCCGGCGTGCGCAGCGGCAGTTGCAACTGCTTCGCTTCGAGCGCCAGTTGCGAAAGGACGAACGCCGAATTCGGCCGCACGGCGGCGTCGTTCCAGACGATGCGCGAATCGGTCAGCGTCAACGTTTCGAGGCCGAGTTGCCAGCCGCTGTCGCGTTGCGCAGCGGGCGCCGCTGCACTCGCCGCGCCGCTTGCCGCACCGCTTGCCGCCGGGGCCGATGCGGCAGGCGCCGAGGACGGCGCAGCCTGCAAATGCGCGACGCTCCACTCGCCGTTCTCGTCGCGCGCGACGTGCGCGACGAGGCCTTCGACCTTCAGCGCGCCGAGCATCGCGCGGCGATCGAGCAGCCGCACGTCCTTCAACCCGAGCGAGGCCTGGCCGACCTCGGCGAGCGCCGCGCCGTCGGCCGCCGTGACGGCGAGCCCTTCGACGCCGAGCGTGCCGTGGACGCCGGCCCGCTCCTTGCCCTTCTCGGGCGCGGCAAAGTCGAGCGCCAGATCGATCGCGAGCTTGCCGCGCGTGACGCGCACCGGCAGCGAAGCGGGTTGATAGCCGAGATACGGCGCGAGGTCGAGCGAGGCGACCTTCAGCGACAGCGTGCCGTCGTGCTCGACCGAGAACGGCAGCGCCTGCGCGTTGCTGTCGAACGCGGCCCCGTTGAGCGTGAACGCGAGCCGCGGCTCGACCTTCACGTGCACGTCGGCCGGCAGGTTCGAGACGAACGGCAGCGCGAGGTTCAGGCCCTTCAGTTGGTGCACGCGGTCGGCCGGCTTGTCGTCGAAGACGAACTCGCCGTCGCGAACCTCGAGGTTGTAGATCGCGAAGCGCTGCGGCCTGCTCGGCTCGGCTTCAGGCTTCGGCGCAAGGCGCGCGATCAGGTCGTCGATGTCGTAGCGGCCCTCGGCGGTGCGCGTGAGGCGGCCGCGCGGCGCCTCGATCTGCAGCGACTCGAGGATCGGCGCCATGTGCAGCACCGACCGCGCATCGATGTCGGCGCGCAGCGCGCCGATCTGCAGTTGCGGCGACTGCAACGGCGCACCGGGCGCGGCGGCGACGGCCAGGTCCGAGACCGCGAGCCGCAGGTTCCACGGGCTGAACTCGACCTTGCCGATCGTGACCGGGCGCCCCAGCGCCTCGGTCAGGCGCTCCTGCCCCTGCCATTTGACGAGCGGCGGCACGCCGAGCCACGCCGCGCCCCACAACAGCAGCACCGCGCCGACCAGCCACAGCAGGCGGCGCACCCAGACCCAGCTTCTCGTCATCGGCGAATGGTGCCATGAATTCGCGCGCCGGCCGGGCGCGGTGGCGCGATCAAGCCCGGCGGTCGATGCTCAGGCGGCCCGCTGCAGCAGTGCGGCCGTTGCGCCGCCAGCGCGCGATCAGCGCGCGTGCCGCCCCGGATGCGGACGCTTGGGTGCGGCGCCGAACGGCTTGCCCGCGCCTGGCCTTGCGGCCTTGCGCGGGGCGAAGGCCTGGCGTTCGGGCGCCGGCCGCTCGAAACGCGCTTGCTGCTCGAATGACCCGCGACGCGCGGCTTCGCGTGCGTGCGGCGAGCGTTCGGGCGCATTCTGGCGATGGCCTTCGCGCGGCGCGAAGCGATCCCCGCCGCGCGGCGCGAAGCGATCCCCGCCGCGTGGCGGGAAGGGCTTGCCGAAGCGCTTGGCCGGCGCACCGGGGCGCGGCTGGAACTTCGCGTCCGGGCGCGGCGGCGCCATCCGCGGCTCGGGGATCGTCGGCTCCAAGCCGGCGATCGTCGCGACCGGGATGCGCTGCGTTGTGAAGTGCTGGATGCGTCGGATCATGTGGCTGTCGCCGCGGTCGGCGAGCGTCACGGCCAGGCCGTTCCTGCCGGCGCGGCCGGTGCGGCCGATGCGGTGCACGTAGTCCTCGGCTTTCATCGGCAGCCCGTAGTTGATCACGTGGCTGATCGTCGGCACGTCGATGCCGCGCGCCGCGACGTCGGTCGCGACGAGCACGCGCAGATCGCCGCGGCGCAGCGCCGCGAGCGTGCGGTTGCGCCGGCCCTGCGGCATCGCGCCGTGTAGCGCGGCGGCGGCGTGGCCCTGGTCGGCAAGCCGATCGGCGAGCCAGTCGGCGTCGCGCTGCGTGCTCGTGAAGACGAGCGCCTGCTCGACCTCGCGGGTGGTGAGGATGTGGTCGAGCAGCGCGTTCTTGTGGCTGCCGTTGTCGACCCAGTGCAGGCGCTGCTCGATATTGGCGTGGCTGTCGGTGTGCGAAGCCACATCGATGCGCTGCGGCTCGCGCATGAGCTGCTGCGCGAGGCGCCCGGCATCGCCGGCGAAGGTCGCGCTGTACATCAGGGTCTGGCGCTTCTCGGGCGTGTGGACGGCGATGGTGCGGATGTCGTCGATGAATCCCATGTCGAGCATGCGGTCGGCTTCGTCCAGCACGAGCATCTCGACCTTGCCGAGCACCGCCTTGCCGCTCGTCAGGTGGTCGATCAGCCGGCCGGGCGTCGCGATCAGGATGTCGAGCGGGCCGCGCAGCGCCTTGATCTGCATCGAATACGGCACGCCGCCGACGACCGTCGCGACACGCAGCCCCTGCACGTGGCGGCCGTAGACCGTCGTCGCCTTCGAGACCTGCATCGCGAGTTCGCGCGTCGGCGCGAGCACCAGCACGCGCGGGCCGTAGACGACGCCGCGCTCGCGGCGTTCGCCCGCCGCGCGCGCGGCGAGCACGCGCTCGAGCGCCGGAACGACGAACGACGCCGTCTTGCCGCTGCCGGTCGAAGACGCGACCATCAGGTCGCGCCCGGCGATCGCGGGCGGGATCGCGCGCGCCTGCACTTCGGTCGCCTCGGCATAGCCGGCGTCGGCGAGCGCGCGCGTCAGGTTCTCGCTGAGGTTCAGCGAGGCAAAGCTGGAATCGAAACTCATCATCGAACTCTTTCAGGAACGGCGATCGCGCGTCCGCACTGCGGCACGCAAACGATCGCCCGCGGCCCGCTATCGAGGGCCGCATACACAAGTCGCAGCAGGAATGTTCCGGCGCCCGGGAACGGGGCAACCGGTGGGACAGGCCAAGCGACGGCATCGCCGCCGACCGTGGGCACCAAACTATCGAGGCACCGCGTCCCGAAGGCATCCGACGTGCCGCCGCTGCCAAAGCCGGGCGGGCTTGTCGAAAGAGGTCGAAGGGGATGAACGAAACGGCCACGGATGCATCCGTGGCCGCGGCGCGAATTCTACCCGAGGGCGGGTTTGTACCGTCGCTTTTCGCGTAGGTAGGCCACTCCAGACCGCTCGCGCTACACTCGCGCCCCGGTCGGCAGTTCACCCAGGCGTTGTCGCGCGA
Organism: Ideonella sp.; assembly: GCA_039807955.1. Lineage (GTDB taxonomy): Bacteria > Pseudomonadota > Gammaproteobacteria > Burkholderiales > Burkholderiaceae_C > CAIKUF01. The sequence goes on from JBDHSE010000016.1 coordinate 8,995, forward strand.
TGCATTCGCGAGCTAAACCTGCCCTCGCATCCCACCGCTCGGTCACGTTTCACCTGCGTGCGCCCGGCTGGAAGCCGACAACCCCCAGCGGCCTCGATCGGGTTCGCGCGCACGCGGTAACGGAGACCTTCGATGACCCGTGAAGCCATACCCTTTGCCGTGCCCGATGTCGGCACCTTCGCGCGCGCCCTCGGCCGCGCGCTCGACCTGCGCAGCGCGTCCAAGGCGGATCCGCCAGGCCACGTCGAGTTGCTGAACCTGCTCGCCCGCGCCGCCGGCCACCGCAGCTACCAGTGCCTGCGCGCGGCGCGCCGGATGCCGCGCGCCGCGCCGTCGCCGGACACTGTGACGGCAGCGCCGGCGCTGACGCCGGCCGCGCGCAAGGCATTGACGCAGTTCGACGCCCAGGGGCGGCTCACGCGCTGGCCGCACAAATTCTCGGTGCAGCGGCTCGCGATGTGGGTGCTGTGGACGCACTTCGACGCCCGGCGCGTCTACACCGAGCGCGAGGTCAACGAGATCCTCAAGCGCTGGAACACCTGGGGCGACCACGTCACGCTGCGCCGCGAGCTGATCGACCACCGGCTGCTCACGCGCAAGAGCGACTGCTCCGAGTACCGCAAGCTGCCGGCGCGGCCCGACGACGAGACGCGCTGGCTGCTGCGGGCGTGGCGGGAGCGCACGCGCATCGCGGCCTGACACCGTATGAGCAGAGAAATCGCGGCCTCGCCGACTACACGGCGAGCAGCTGCGCGCGGTAGTAGAGCAGTTCGTCGATCGACTCGTGGATGTCGGCGAGCGCCGTGTGCGCCTGCGCCTTCTTGAAGCCGTCGAGGATCGCCGGCTTCCAGCGCCGGGCGAGCTCCTTCAAGGTGCTCACGTCGAGGTTGCGGTAGTGGAAGAAGGCTTCGAGCGCGGGCATGCCGCTCGCGAGGAAGCGCCGGTCCTGGCAGATCGAGTTGCCGCACATCGGGCTCTTGCCGGCGGGCACGTACTGCTTCAGCCATTCGATGACGCGCGCCTCGGCCGCCGCCTCGTCGATCGCAGACGCCTTCACGCGGTCGATCAGGCCGCTCTTGCCGTGCGTCGCCTTGTTCCAGTTGTCCATCGCGTCGAGCGTCGCGTCGCTCTGGTGGATCGCGAACACCGGGCCTTCGACGCGCTGCGCAACCTGCGCGTCGGTGACGACGACGGCGATCTCGATGATGCGGTCGCGGTCCGGGTAGAGCCCGGTCATCTCGAGGTCGATCCAGACGAGGTTGTTGTCGTCGCGCGCCAGCGGCGGCGCCTTCGCGATGGCGGAGTCGGGCATGGGGTTCCTGAAAGTCGGGGCGGGGCCTGGATTTTGGCAGCCCTACACTTGGCGGCATGCCGTTCGAAATGTCGCCGTCGCTCGCGCTGTCGCTCGCCTTCGCTCTCGCGCTCGCGGCGTCGATGCTCGTCAAGTTCTGGCTCGCGACGCGCCAGATGCGCCATGTCGCCGCGCATCGCGGCGCGGTGCCGGCGCCGTTCGCGCAGCGCATCAGCCTCGAGGCGCACCAGCGCGCGGCCGACTACACGCTCGCCAAGGGCCGTTTCGGGCTCGTCACGATGGCGTTCGGCGCGGCGGTGCTGCTGGGCTGGACGCTGCTCGGCGGGCTCGATGCGCTCAACGCTGCGCTGCGCGACGTGCTTCAGCCGAGCCTGGGCAACATGGCCTATCAGCTCGCGCTGCTCGCCGCCTTCGCGCTGATCGGCGGGCTGATCGAGCTGCCGCTCGAACTCTATTCGACGTTTCACATCGAGCAACAGTTCGGCTTCAACCGCATGACGTGGAAGCTTTATGTCGTCGATCTCGTGAAGGGCGTTCTCGTCGGCGCACTGATCGGGCTGCCAATCGCGGCCCTCGTGCTGTGGCTGATGCAGGCGGCCGGCGCGTTGTGGTGGCTGTGGGCGTGGGGCGCGTGGATGTCGTTCAATCTCGCGATCCTGGTGCTGTACCCGACCGTCATCGCGCCGCTCTTCAACAAGTTCGAGCCGCTCGCCGACGAGGCGCTGAAGACGCGCGTGCAGGCCTTGATGGCGCGCTGTGGCTTCAAGGCCAAGGGCCTGTTCGTGATGGACGGCAGTCGCCGATCGGCGCACGGCAACGCATATTTCACCGGCCTCGGTGCGGCCAAGCGCGTCGTCTTCTTCGACACGCTGCTTGCCAAGCTGTCACCGGGCGAAGTCGAGGCGGTGCTCGCGCACGAACTGGGCCACTTCAAGCACCGCCATGTGATCAAGCGCATCGCGCTGATGTTCGGCGCGAGCCTGCTCGGCTTTGCGCTGCTCGGCTGGCTGACAAGCGAGGCGTGGTTCTACACCGGCCTTGGCGTGCAGCCCAACCTTGCCGCGCCGAACGACGCGCTCGCGCTGCTGCTGTTCGTGCTCGCGCTGCCGGTGTTCGGTTTCTTCGTCTCGCCGCTTTTCGCGCAGCTGTCGCGCCGCCACGAGTTCGAGGCCGACGCCTACGCCTGCGCGCAGGCGAGCAGCGCCGACCTCGCCGCGGCGCTTTTGAAGCTGCACGAGGACAACGCGTCGACGCTGACGCCGGACCCGATCTACGTGCGCTTCTACTATTCGCACCCGCCGGCGACCGAACGGCTCGCGGCGCTGCCGGCCGCGTGAGGCAACCATGAAGAAGCTGCGCGAGATGCAATGCCGCCCGCTGGAGGGTGGAACGCCGATGAGCGATGCCGAGATCGCGTCGCACCTGAAGCAGGTGAGCGGCTGGGCGCTTGCCGGCGGCGCGATCGAGAAGACATTCGGCTTCGCGAACTTCCACCAGACGATGGCGTTCATGAACGCGCTGGCGTGGATCTGCCACACCCAGGATCACCACCCCGCGGTGACGCTGTCGTACGACCGCTGCGTCGTTCGCTTCGACACCCATTCGGTCGGCGGCATCTCGATCAACGACTTCATCTGCGCCGCGAAGGCCGATGCGCTGCTGCCGCCCGCAGCCTGAATCGGCGCCGCTTCGCTCCGGCGCAACATGACGCGCGGCGCCGAGCTCGACATCGGCCTCATCGTCGCCGGCCACGGCCGGCACTACGTGATCGAGACGCCCGAAGGCCGGCGCCTGATCTGCCATCCGCGCGGCAAGAAGAGCGATTGCGTCGTCGGCGACCGCGTGCGCTGGCTGGCGACCGGCGGCGCCGAGGGCGTGATCGAGCACCTCGAGCCGCGGCGCAACCTCCTGTTCCGGCAGGACGCGTGGAAGACCAAGTCGTTCGCCGCCAACATCGACCAGTTGCTCGTGCTCGTCGCGGCCGATCCGATGTTCGGCGAATCGCAGCTCGCGCGGGCGCTGATCGCCGCCGAGAGCGCCGGCATCGCCGCCTGCATCCTGCTCAACAAGGCCGACCTGCCGCAGTTCGCCCCCGCCCGCGCGCGGCTCGAACCGTACGCGGCGATGGGCGTGCCGGTGCTTGAAGCGGCGTTGAAGGCAAGGCCCGACGCCGCGCGCGCGAGCCTCGGCCCGCGGCTCGCCGGCAAGGCGACGCTTGTGCTCGGGCCGAGCGGCAGCGGCAAGAGCACGCTGATCAACCTGCTCGCGCCGGGTGCGCAGGCGCAGGTGGGCGAGGTGTCGCGCGCGCTGAACGCGGGCCGCCACACGACGACGGCGACGCAGTGGTACTGGCTAGACGCCGCGCGCACGACGGCGCTGATCGACTCGCCCGGCTTCCAGGAATTCGGCCTGCGCCAGCTCGGCCCGACCGAACTCGCGGGCTGCATGCCCGACCTGCGACCGTACGTCACGGCGTGCAAGTTCTACAACTGCACGCATCGCCACGAACCGGGCTGCGGCGTGCTCGCCGCCCTCGAGCGCGGCGAGATCGACGCCGCACGCCATCGGATCTACCGCGAGCTGTGGGACGAGCTGAGTTGAAGCTTCGCTATCCGACGAGGTTGGCGAGCGACAGCAGCGCGAGCAGCAACATCCACAGCACGACAGAGCGCCAGACGAGGCCGACGACGCTGCGCAGATGGCCGAGCTGGGGGTCGGCACCGGGCGTCGAGCCCTGGGCGTCGATCGCATCCTGCGAGGCGCCGCCTTCGAGCGTCTGCGAGCGATCCGGCGTCACGCCCGGCGGCGCGGCGCCGCCGAGGCGCACGCCGACCGCACCGGCCGCGGCGGCGAGGATGATGCCCTCGTTCTGGTAGCGCCACAGCGACGCGTCGCGCCGCCAGCACGTCACCGCCTCCTCGAAGTTGCCGACGACGGCGAAGCCGAACGCCGTCATCCGCGCCGGCACGTGATCGACGAGGCTGAAGAGCTGGCGCGACAACAGCATCAGCCGGTCGTTCGTCGGCGCGCCGACGGTGCGACTCTTGTAGGACCAGTAGCGGCTCGCGAACTCGGACATGCGGTAGAACACCGCGCCGGCCGGGCCGAGGCCGAACGCCGACAGCAGCACGAACCAGAAGAAGACGCCGAACACATGCCGGTGCGCGGCGAGCAGCGAGTGCTCGAGCACATGGCGCAGCAGTTCGGTGCGCGGCAGCTCGCTCGCGTCCAGATGGCGCCAGTCGGCGAGGCGCTGGCGCGCCGTCGCGTCGTCGCCCTGCTCGAGCGCGTCGCGGATGTCGGTGAAGTAGTGGCTGAACTGGCGGAAACCGAGCGTCAGGTAGAGAACGCAGACGTTCCACGCGAGGGCGAGGATCAGGCTCACGCGCGCGATCGCGAAGTAGACACCGAACGCGACGAGCGCCGGCAGCACGACGGTGACGGCCCACACGACCCAGGCGTGGCGGTCGCGCCCGGCGTTGAAATTCAGGCCCGTCCAGCGCATCCACGCAACGAGCGCGCCGAACACCCAGTTGCCGCGCGGCAGCGGCTTCAACTGTTCGATCAGCAGCGCAAGCAGGACAGCGAAGAAACTCATCGCCGACGATGATACCGGCGCACCCCGCGGCACCTGGCGCCGAGTGCCGCGCCCGGCCGCGGTCAGGCCGACAGGAAGCGGTAGAGGTTGCGCAGCATCGCCGCCGTCGCGCCCCAGACGAAGTAGCGCCGCGGATGGCCCTGCGCATCGACGCCCTGGTACGGGATCGACAGGAACTCGCGGCGCACGCCGCCGAGTTCGACCGCATGATGGCGGTGGTGCGACGGGTTCATCAGGAACGCGAGCGGCACCTCGAACACCTCCGCCACCTCGAACGGGTCGGCGCGCATCGAGTACGCCGGCTCGACGATGGCGACGACGGGCGTGACGATGAAGCCCGTCCCGGTCGTGTAAAGCGGCATCGCGCCGAGCACGTCGATCTGCGACGCCGGCAGGCCGATCTCCTCCTGCGCCTCGCGCAGCGCGGTGGCCGTCGCGTCGGCGTCGGACGCCTCGGCGCGGCCACCCGGGAACGCGATCTGGCCGGGGTGGTCGCTCAGGTGGTCGCTGCGCTGCGTCAGCAGCACCGTCGGCTCGTCGCGATCGACGATCGGCACCAGCACCGACGCCCGCGCCGGCGTGCGCTCGATGAAGCGCGGCTCGACCGTCGTCTCGGGCACCCAGCGCGGGGGCGCGCGAAAGCGCTGGCGCAGCGCCGGCGTCGCCAGCGCGGTGTGCGCCACCGACGGCAGGTGGTCGTCGATGCCGATCACCGGCATCTCCTGGGGATTGAAGCTCAGTGCCATGAATGCGCGCGGCCGCGCCAACTGCAATGACAAAGCCGCCTGTGCATCATGCGGCAGGCGGCTCGTCGGTGCGCGCGGCCGGGGTTCTCACCCGGCGCGGCTCAGGAAAGCTTTTCCTTGATCCGCGCCGACTTGCCGGAGCGCTGGCGCAGGTAGTAGAGCTTGGCGCGGCGCACGTCGCCGCGGCGCTTGACTTCGATCGCCGCGATCAGCGGGCTGTAGAGCTGGAAGGTGCGCTCGACGCCTTCGCCGTTCGAGATCTTGCGCACGATGAAGCTCGAGTTGAGCCCGCGGTTGCGCTTGGCGATGACGACGCCTTCGTACGCCTGCAGCCGCTTGCGCGTGCCTTCGACGACGCTGACGCTGACGACGACGGTGTCGCCCGGCGCGAATGCCGGCACCGTCTTGTTGAGGCGGGCGATTTCTTCCTGCTCGAGGGTTTGGATCAGATCCACGTTTTTCTCCAGGCGATCGTGCCCGCGCTTCGTTGGATGGCGTGCGGCGCGGGGCCGCAGCATGCCGGGCAGAGGATCGAAAAGCCTTGAATTATAGCTTCAGCGCGGCGAGGAACCTCTCGTCCGCGGCCGACAGCGCGCCTGCGGCGCGGGCCGCGGCGATCAGGTCCGGCCGCCGCCGCGCGGTCAGTTCGAGCGAGCGCTCGCGCCGCCAGCGCGCGATGTCGGCGTGGTGGCCCGACAGCAGCACCGGCGGCACCGGATGGTCGCCGTCCGGCGCACTCCAGACCTCGGGCCGGCTGTAGTGCGGGCAATCGAGCAGCCCGGCGGAGAAGCTGTCCTGCTCGTGCGATTGCGCATCGCCGAGCACGCCGGGCTGCAACCGCGCGATCGCGTCGAGCAGCGCGAGCGCCGCGATCTCGCCGCCCGACAGCACGAAGTCGCCGAGGCTCAGCTCGATCGTGACGTGGCGGTCGATGAAGCGCTGATCGACGCCTTCGTAGCGCCCGCACAGCAGCACCGCACCGTCGCCCGCCGCCCACTCGCGCACCAGCGCCTGGTCGATGCGCCGCCCGGTCGGCGTGAAGAGCACGAGCGGCGCCGGCACGGCTTCAGCGCGCGCGGCGCGCACCGCCTGCAGCGCACGCTCGAGCGGCTCGGCGAGCATCACCATCCCCGGCCCGCCGCCATAGGGCCGGTCATCGACGCGTCGATACGCGTTGTCGGCGAAGTCGCGCAGCGGCCAGAACTTGACGTCGATCTGCGCACTTTCGAACGCGCGGCGCGTGATGCCCTGCGTCAGGTGCGGCGCGAAGAGTTCGGGGAAAAGTGTGACGACGTCGAATCGCATCGCGCGAGAGCGGCCCGCTCAATAGTCGAGGCCCCAGTCGACGACGATGCGCCGCTGCGCCAGTTCCACGGCGTCGACGTAGGCGGCGACGAAGGGGATCAACCTTTCATCGTCGTCGGCGCTCGCCGTGTGCCCGGCGTCCGGTCGCGCAACGCGCAAGACGCTGTGCGGGCCGGTATCGATCAGCCCGGAAACCGTACCCAGCGCCTCGCCCTTCCGGTTGACGACCGCAAGGCCGATCAGGTCGACCCAGTAGAACTCGTCCGGCGCCGTGCTCGGAAAGCTGCCGCGCGAAACGAAGACGCGCGCGCCGCGCAACTGCTCGGCCGCCGAGCGGTCGTCCAGATCGCCGACCTGCGCGATCACCGTGTCGCCATGATCCTTCGCCTGCACGATGCGCAATAGCGCCGGCAACGGCTGCGCACCCGGCCGGTGCGCGCCTTCGGGCGCCTTCAGGAACCAGCGTTTGGAGGAGAACAGCGCCTGCGGATCGGCAGCGTAGGGCTGAACCTTGATCCAGCCCTTGACGCCCCAGGCGCCGGCGATGCTGCCGACTTCGACCGCGTCGTCCGGCCAGGCCGGGGCGTCGAAGTCGCTCATCGCGACCGGGGTGTTCGAACCTTCAGGCAGCGGCCTTGGCCTGCGCGACGAGGCGCGCGACGGTCGGCGAAAGCTGCGCGCCGTGGCCAGCCCAGTACTCGACGCGATCGAACGCGACGCGCAGCGGCTGCTCGCCGCCCGACGCGACCGGGTTGTAAAAGCCCACGCGTTCGATGAACCGGCCGTCGCGGCGAATGCGCGAATCGGCGACGACGATGTTGAAGAACGGACGCTTCTTGGCGCCGCCGCGTGCGAGTCGGATCACGACCATGATGTTTCCTTCATTCTCGAGAGCATTCCCCGCACCAGGAGACACGCAGGGCGAGCAAGACCGGGCAACCGATGTTCGGCAACTGGATTCGATGCCGTGGCATCGCCTGCGACCGCGCTTGCGCCCGCCGCAGGCCGACACGGGAACCGGGCATTATAAACTTGCCCGCAGAGATGACCGCTACGCACAGCAAGTCAAAGGCGATCGCCGCCTGGGTCGCAATCGTCGGCGGCGCGTTCGGCCTGCATCGCTTCTACCTGCATGGCCTGCGCGACCTGCGCGGCTGGCTCTACCCGCTGCCCAGCCTCGCAGGCCTCTACGGCGTGCACCGCATGCAGTCGCTCGGCCAGGACGATCGGCTCGCCTGGGTGCTGATCCCCTGGCTCGGCCTGGCCTTGTCCGGCGCGATGCTCGCCGCGCTCGTCCATGCGCTCACGTCCGACGACAAGTGGAACGCGCGCTACAACCCGCGCGGGCCGGTGTCGCGCAGCGGGTGGCTGACGGTGATCGGTGCGATCGTCGCGCTGATGCTCGGCGCCGGCTTCCTGATCGCGACGATCGCCTTCAGCGCGCAGCGCTTCTACGAGTTCCAGGCCGACCGCGCCGCGGCAGCGGCCGGCGATCAGACGAAGAGGTTGAGGCTGACCCAGTAGAAGAGGCCGGCGGCGAAGGCCGAGGCCGGAATCGTGAAGATCCAGGCCCAGACGATCGAGCCGGCCGTCCCCCAGCGCACCGCCGACGCCCGCCGCACCGAACCGACGCCGACGATCGCGCCGGTGATCGTGTGCGTCGTCGACACCGGGATGCCGAGCGCCGAGGCGAGGAAGAGCGTGATTGCGCCGCCCGACTCGGCGCAGAAGCCCCCCACCGGTTTGAGCTTCGTGATGCGCTGGCCCATCGTCTTCACGATGCGCCAGCCGCCGAACATCGTCCCCAGGCCGATCGCGAGGTAGCAGCTCCAGATCACCCAGTTCGGCGGGTAGTCGTCGGCCGGGTTGGTGTGGCCGGTCGCGATCAGCAGCATCCAGATGATGCCGATCGTCTTTTGCGCATCGTTGCCGCCGTGCCCCAGGCTGTACATGCCGGCCGAGACGAGCTGCGCGCGCCGAAAGAAGTTGTCGACACGCAGCGGCGACGTTCGCCGAAAGACCCACGCCACGGCCACCATCATCGCCCCGCCGAGCACGAAGCCCAGCAGCGGCGAGACGAAGATGAAGAGCACCGTCTTGATGATGCCGCCCGCGATCAGCACGCTCGCGCCGGCCTTGACGACGACGGCGCCGACGATGCCGCCGATCAGCGCGTGCGACGAACTCGACGGAATGCCGTACCACCAGGTGACGATGTTCCAGAAGATCGCGCCGAGCAGCGCGCCGAAGACGACGTGGTGATCGACGATGCCCGGATCGACGATGCCGCGGCCGACCGTCGCCGCCACCTTGAGGTGAAAGACGAAGATCGCCAGCACGTTGAAGAACGCGGCGAAGAGCACCGCTGTCTGCGGCCTCAGGACGCCGGTCGAGACGACCGTCGCGATCGAGTTGGCGGCGTCGTGAAAGCCGTTCATGAAGTCGAACGCGATCGCGATCGCGACCAGCATCGCGACGACCCAGAAGGCCACCTCCACCGTCGCCATGCGCGGCTCAGGAATTCTCGAGGACGATGCCCTCGATCAGGTTGGCGACGTCCTCGCAGCGGTCGGTGATCGCCTCGAGCTGCTCGTAGATCGCCTTGAGCTTGATGAGTTCGCGCACGTCGGTCTCTTCGCGAAACAGCTTCGACAGCGCGGCGCGCATCTCGCGGTCGGCGTCCGACTCGAGGCGGTCGATCTCCTCGCAGGCCTTGATCGCCGCCTCCGCCACGGAGGGCGTGGAGAGTTTGGGCAGCATCGATACGGCGTGCTGCACCCGCTCGCAGCACTTCGCGCTGAGTTCGCCCAGGCGCAGCACCTCCTCGGTCACGGCGCGCACGTCGTATAGCAGCAGCGTCTCGCTCGCGTCCTGCAGCAGGTCGAGGATGTCGTCCATCGCGTCGATCAGGCCGAGGATCTGCTCGCGGTCGATCGGCGTGATGAAGGTCTTGTGCAGCAGCCGGTGCACCTCGGCCGTGATGCGGTCGGCCATGCGCTCGGCGTGGTCGACCTCGTTGGCATACTGCTCGCGCATGCCGGGATCGGGATAGTTCTCGATCATCCGCATGAAGGCGCGCGCACCTTCGACAATGTGCTTGCCGTGCTGTTCGAACAACTCGAAGAAGTTGCCCTCGCGCGGCAACAGCTTTCCAAAAAGCATGCAATCTCCCGGGGATGGCTCTGGCGCGCGACCCTGAACCTCCAGCCGCCCGGGCGGGAGTTTATCGCCGCCGATCCGGTGTCCTGCCTGCTCGCTGGCGCCGCGTCTGCGCAAGCCCGGCCGACCGGGCAAGCGCAGTGCAGAGGGCAGGTGTCAGCGCGGCGCCGGCAGCATCCGCGACAGGGTGTTGTCGCGCATCACGTAGTGATGAAAGAGCGCCGCGACCGCGTGCAGGCCGATCAGGTAGTAGCCGAAGGTGCCGATCGTCTCGTGGACCTCCTTCAGCGTCCGGTAGAGGTCCTTGTCCTGACTGATCAGCAGCGGCAGCTGCAGGCCGTAGAACTGGACCGGATCGCCCTTCGCGCTGACGGCGACCCAGCCGAGCAGCGGCATGCCGATCATGAACGCATAGAGCGCCAGATGCATCGCCTGCGCGAGACGCTGCTGCCAGACCGACGGCGCGGGGGCGATGCCCGGCGCCGGCCCCGCGAGCAGACGCGTCGCAAGCCGCAGCGCGACGAGCGCGAGCACGGCCATGCCGAGCGCGAAGTGCCAGGTCTTCAGCTCCGCCCTCAGCACACTGCCCTTCTCGGCCACGTCGTGCAGGTTGATCGCCGCGTAGACGCCGATCATCAACAGCAGCATCAGCCAGTGCATGCCGATCGAGAGCGTGCCGTAGCGATCGGTCGTGTTCCTCCAGTTCATCGCTTCTTCTCCTCAATTCGATCGAGTGCACACCGCCGGCACGCGCCAGCCGCGGCACGCGGCCGGCGCGGGTTTGCGTTCAATTCTGCGCCTGTGCAACCGTCAGCACGTCGCCCGCCGGGCCGGTGATCTGGCGCAGCCCTTCGCCGCGATTGAGGAAGTATTCGCCTGCCGGGCTGATCACGACCGCGGCCTTGGCGCGCGGATTCGAGAAGTACTGCCAGCCGTACGACGGCTGATCCGGCAGGCTGGCGTTGGGCACCACGCGCAGCGCGGCGCGCGCCTCGTGGCGGTCGTGCGCGTGGTCCCGGCGCGCGTCGTGACGATCGCCGCGCACATCGTCGCCGCAGGTGCCGTTCGCGGCGCGATGGCGCGCCGCCTCGGCGCCCGCATGATCGCGCGCCGCGAGAGCCGATCCGCTCGCGAGCACCGCCGCCGCCGCGATCGCCGTCAACAGAAGATTCGAAGTCATGGTGTTTCCCCTTCTCTGCAAATCCGGTCATCGAGGACCGTGCCTGCAGTCTGATCCGCGGCGCCTGAACGGCGCGTGAACAGCGCGTTCATCTCGCGGCGCGGCATGCGACGAGCGGCTGACGGCGTTCAGC
>JBDHSE010000352.1:0-3227 GCA_039807955.1 Ideonella sp.
GCGATCTCGCTCACCGGCTGGGTGCAGTACGCGCGCACCGTGCGCGGCTCGACGATGGTCGAGCGCAACAAGGAGTATGTTCAGGCCGCGCGCGTGATCGGCGTCGCGTCGCTGCGCATCATGCGCCGCCACGTCCTGCCCAACGTGATGGGGCCGGTGATGGTGCTGGCGACGATCCAGGTTGCGCTCGCGATCATCACCGAGGCGACACTGTCGTTTCTCGGCGTCGGCGTGCCGCCCACCTCGCCGTCGCTCGGCACCTTGATCCGCATCGGCAACGACTTCCTGTTCTCCGGCGAGTGGTGGATCACGATCTTCCCCGGCGCCGTGCTGGTACTGATCACGCTGAGTGTGAACTTGCTGGGCGACTGGCTGCGCGACGCGCTCAATCCGCGCCTGCGCTGAAACGGAGGCGTCATGAAGGATCTCCATCGCAATCCATCGCGTGCCGCCGCGCTTGCGCTCCTGCTCGCCGGCTGCGCCAGCAGCACCGGCTTTCACTACTCGGAGCTCGTCGGCCGGCGCTACTTCAAGACCAACATCGACACCTACCCGGTGCTCATCCTGTCGGTCGACGGCCGATCGATCGTCAACACGCCGATCCTCGTCGATGCCGGCGAACGCAGCGTGCTGCTGCAGGGGCCGCCGACGACGGTCGATCTGCAGCTGACGCGGACGATGAAGCTCGACGTGAAACCGTGCACGCGCTACTACCTCGTCGCCGTGAAGCAGAACCCGCTGCAAAACGACTTCACGCCGCGCGTCGATTTCGAGGAACCGATGCCGGGCTGCACGCCGGCGCCGGCGAAGTAGGACCGAACCTGCATCCGGCAGTTGATCGCGCTGTTCACGCTGGAGACCCCTGTGCTTGCTGACTTTCCTCGCCACGATGACGCTCACCTCTTGGGTGACAGCGCTACGCACCCGATCGAGCCGCCCTCGCGTGCGCTGGCGGCGTTGCGAATCCTCGCGATGGTGCATGCCATCGCTGCGGTTCGCGCCTTGCCAGCACACCCGATGACGGCCCGCTCGGGCGCGTCCAACTGCCGGATGTAGGTTCAATGCCCGGCGCGCTGCTCGAAGTCAGGAACCTGAAGGTCGAGTTCCCGGGCCGGCGCGGCACGCTGCTCGCGCTCGACGACGTCTCGTTCGACATCTCGGCGGGCGAGATCCTCGGCGTGGTCGGCGAATCGGGCGCCGGCAAGTCGCTCACCGGCGCGGCGATCATCGGGCTGCTCGACCCGCCGGGGCGCATCGCCGCAGGCGAAATCCGTTTCGACGGCCAGCGCATCGACAACCTGCCGTACGAGGCGATGCGCAGGATGCGCGGGCGCCACATCGGCGCGATCTTCCAGGACCCGCTCACGTCGCTGAACCCGCTCTACACGATCGGCCGCCAGTTGACGGAGACGATCCAGAGCCACCTGCCGGTGAGCGACGCCGAGGCGCGCACGCGGGCGATCCGCCTGCTCGAGGAGACCGGCATCCAGGCCGCGGCGCAGCGCATCGACCAGTATCCGCACCAGTTCTCGGGCGGCATGCGCCAGCGCGTCGTGATCGCGCTCGCGCTCGCCGCCGAGCCGCGGCTGATCGTCGCCGACGAACCGACGACGGCGCTCGACGTCTCGATCCAGGCCCAGATCATCCAGTTGTTGAAGCGCCTGTGCCGCGAGCACGGCGCGGCGGTGATGCTCGTCACGCACGACATGGGCGTGATCGCCGAGACCTGCGACCGCGTCGCCGTGATGTACGCCGGGCGCATCGCCGAGATCGGGCCGGTGCACGACGTCATCCACTCGCCGGCGCACCCGTACACCGCAGGGCTGATGGGATCGATCCCGGCGATGGACGAGGACCGCGAGCGGCTGCTGCAGATCGACGGCGCGATGCCGCGGCTGACGGCGATCCCGCGCGGCTGCGCGTTCAACCCGCGCTGCCCGCAGGTCTTCGACCGCTGCCGCGCCGAGCGCCCTGAGCTGATGCCGGCCGGCGCGACGCGCGCCGCATGCTGGCTCGTCGAGACACGCGACAAGGCCCTCGCATGACGACCGCGACGCCGCTCGTCGAGGTCCGCGACCTGACGAAGACCTTCGACGTCTCGCTGCCGTGGCTCAACCGCGTCATCGAGCGCAAGGCGCGCCAGTTCGTCCATGCGGTCGACGGGCTGAGCTTCGCGATCGGGCGCGGCACGACGCTCGCGCTGGTCGGCGAGTCGGGCTGCGGCAAGAGCACCGTCGCCCGCATGCTCGTCGGCCTGTATGCGCCGAGCGCGGGCTCGGTCCGCTTCGACGGCGAGGACAGCGCGAAGACGCTCGCTTCATCGCGCGCGTCGGCGCTGCGCCGGCGCATGCAGATGATCTTCCAGGACCCGTACGCGAGCCTGAACCCGCGCTGGACGGTGCAAGACATCATCTCCGAGCCGATGCTCGAACACGCGATCCTCGACGGCAAGGAAGCGATGAAGACGCGCGTCGGCGAACTGCTGCAGTCGGTCGGGCTCACCGCGGCCGACATGGCGAAGTATCCGCACCAGTTCTCCGGCGGCCAGCGCCAGCGCATCTCGATCGCGCGGGCGCTGGCGACGCAGCCGGAGTTCCTCGTCTGCGACGAGCCGACCTCGGCGCTCGACGTCTCGGTGCAGGCGCAGGTGCTCAACATCATGAAGGACCTGCAGCGCGCGCAGGGCCTGACCTACCTCTTCATCTCGCACAACCTTGCCGTCGTGCGCCACGTCAGCGACCGCGTCGGCGTGATGTACCTCGGCCGCCTCGTCGAACTGGCCGACAAGGCCGACCTGTTCACCCGGCCGCGCCATCCGTACACCCGCATGCTGCTCGACGCGATACCCGACATCCACATGAGCGGGCGCGAGCGCAGCCCGGTGCAGGGCGAGGTGCCCAATCCGCTCGATCCGCCGAGCGGCTGCTCGTTTCACCCGCGCTGCCCGCACGCGAACGCGCGCTGCAAGGCCGAGCGCCCGGCGAGTTTCGAGATCGAAGGCGCGATGGTTGCCTGCCACGCGGTGGAGGAAGGGCGGATCGGCTGACCTCGCCGCGCTTGCGAGCGACCTCCGCGAACGATCAGAGCAGGCGTTCGCCGCGAAACAGATCCGACGCCCGCTCGCGCTCGCGGATCAGCCGGGCGTCGCTTCCAGACACCATCACCTCGGCCGCCCGGCCGCGCGAGTTGTAGTTGCTCGCCATGCTCATGCCGTAGGCGCCGGCCGA
>JBDHSE010000353.1:0-3225 GCA_039807955.1 Ideonella sp.
GCGCGGGTCGTCGATCACGCGCTGCATCGTCGTCGCCGCCGCCGCGACCGGCTGCAGCCGGAAGCGGTCGCCGGCGCTGGCGGTTCCGGCCGCGAGCTGGATCGTCATGCCGTCGACCGTGACGCCGGCGGCGAGCGCAGCCGGCGTGAAAGTCTGCGGCGCATCGGCGCTGCCGAGCCGCGCGAGCGTGTAGTTGCTGCCGTCGAAGCGCAGCTCGTAGTCGCTCGCGCGCAGGAGCTTCGCGTCGGCGGTGCCGACGGCGATCGCCGCATTGCCGGCATTCGTCGCCGCCGCCTGCACGCGCGGCGCGCCGACGGCGAACAGGTCGCCGCCCGGTGCGCCGGCCGGCGTCGTCAGGTCGAGACCGAGCGACTGCTGGTTGTTGACGGCGCCGGCGAGCGCCGCCGCCATCTGCCCGACGAGGTTGCGCGCGTCGCGCAGGTCCTCGTTCTGGAAGCGCAGCAAGCCGGCGATCGAGCCGCCGGCGAGCGTCGCGTCGGGGACGAGACGCGTCGTCCCGCCTTCGACGACGCCGAGGTGGAACTGCGACGGATCGTAGACATCCGCGATCGCGGCGAGGGGCGCCGCGTCGGCGCCGAGCACGAGGCGCTGGCCGCCGCCGATGAAGAGGTTCATCGACCCGTCGTCGGCGCGAAGCGTCGTCACCTGCACGTAGTTGCCGATCTCGGCGATCGCCTGGTCGCGCTGGTCGAGCAGGTCGTTCGGCGTGTGGCCGGTCGCGAGCGCGGAAGCGATCTGGCGGTTGAGGCCGGCGACGGTCTTCGCGAGCGCGTTGACGGCGTCGATCGAGAGCTTCAGGTCCGACGTCACGCCTGCCTGCAGCGTCTCGATCTGGCCGCTCGCGTTGCGAAACGCCGCCGCCGCGTCCTGGGCGCGGGCGAGCGCGACCTGGCGCGACGCCGGGTCCTGCGGCCGGGTCGCGACATCGGCGAAGGCGTTCAGCAGTTGCGCGCTCTGGTAGCCAAGCCCCGCCTCGCCGACGCCGAACGCCTGCTCGAGCCGCTGCAGTTGCGCAAGCCGCGCGTCGTCGCCCGACGCGATCGACTGCGCAAGTGCCGCCTCGCGCACGAGGAAGGCATCGTGCGACCGGCTGATCGTCGTCACGTCGACGCCCTTGCCGAAGAAGCCCATGCCGCTGTACTGGCCGCCGGCCGTCGCGAGTTCGACCTGCTGGCGCGAGTAGCCCGGCGTGTTCGCGTTCGCGATGTTGTTGCCGGTCGTCTGCAGCGCGGCGTAGCTCGCCGTCATCGCGCGCGTGCCGATCGACATCAGTGCCGTGCTCGACATGGCTTGCCTCCTGCGCCGAAGGGGATCAGGCCGCCGCGCGCTGCAGGCGCAACGTCGTGTTGATGACGCGCGTGAGCTTGTCGGCGTAGGCCGGATCGGTCGCGTAGCCGGCCGCCTGCAGCCCCTGCGCGAAGCGGCGCGCGTCGCCGCCGCTGGCGAGCACCTGGCTGTAGCGGCTGTTGTTCGTCATCAGCCGCGCGTAGTCGCGAAACGATTCCTCGGCCGAGGCGTAGGCACGAAAGCGCTGCACGAGCTTCTTCGGCATGCCGTCGATGTACTCGGTCGTCACGACCTCGGCGACCGCGCCCTGCCAGCCGGCTCCTGCCTTGATGCCGAAGAGATTGTTCGCGCTGCTGCCGTCGGCGTTGCGGATCTGGCGCTGGCCCCAGCCCGACTCGTGCGCCGCCTGCGCGAGCATGAAGGTCGCCGGGATGCCGGTCTGCTCCTGTACCGCGCGGGCAGCTTGCTCGTGCGCCTGGACGAACGCGGCCTGACGCGACTTGCCGTTGAGCGCGCTGAAGTCGGCCGCCCGCGGGCTCGCGCCGACCGGCAGCGCGGCGGGCGCCGGCGCGGCGTTCGCGGGCGCCGACATCTGCGATTGCAACTGGCGCGCGATCAGCTCCGACAGGCCGCCCGGCATGCCCGTCATCTGCGTCGCGAACTGGGTGTCGAGCATCTCGCTGCCGAGCTTGGTGCCGGCGTTGTCGAGCAGCCCCGACGAGAGCGTTGCCTGGCGCATGCTCTTCATCAGCTCCTGCATGAAGATCGCCTCGAACTGGCGCGCCGCGTCCTTCAGCGCGCCGCGCGGGTCGGCTGCGGCGCGGGCGCGCAGCGCGTCGGTCGAGATCACGTTCGCCGCAGTCATCAGATCACCTCGATCTCGGCGTTGAGCGCGCCGGCCGTCTTCATCGCCTGCAGGATCGCGAGCAGGTCCTGCGGCGTCGCGCCGAGCGAATTGAGCGCCTTTACGACGTCGGCGAGCTTGGCGCCGGCCGCCATCTCGATCACCGAGCCCTGCTGGGCGTGGATCTGGATGTCGGCCTGCTCGCTCACCACCGTGCGGCCGCGGGCGAACGCACCCGGCTGGCTGACGACCGGCGTCGAGCTGATGACGACCGCCAGGTTGCCGTGCGCGACGGCGCACGCCGCGAGCGTCACCGCCTGGTTCATGACGATCGATCCGGTGCGGCCGTTCAAGACGATCTTGGCCGCCGGCGGCGCCAGCTCGAGCTGCAGGTTCTCGATGTCGGCCATGAAGGCGACGCGCTCGTCGGCCGTCGCCGGCACGCGCACGCGCACCGTGCGGCCGTCGATCGCCTGCGCGACGCCTTCGCCCTTGCGGCGGTTGATGACGCGCTCGACCTCGCGCGCGGTGGCGAAGTCGCTCGCGTTCAGGTCGAGCTGCAGCGAGTCGCCGTTGACGAGCGGCGTCGGCACGCCGCGCTCGACGGTCGCGCCGTCAGGCACGCGCCCGGCGTTCAGGCTGTTGACCTGGACCTTCGATCCGCCCGCCGCAGCGCCCGCGCCGCCGACGAGCAGGCTGCCCTGTGCGATCGCGTAGATCTGGCCGTCGGCGCCGCGCAGCGGGGTCGAGATCAGCGTGCCGCCGCGCAGCGACTTGGCGTTGCCCATCGACGAGACGGTGACGTCGATCGTCTGCCCTGGCCGTGCGAACGGCGGCAGCTGGGCCGTCACCATCACCGCGGCGACGTTCTTCAACTGCAGGTTCGTTCCCTGCGGCACGGTGACGCCGTTTTGCTGCAAGAGCGCGATCATGCTTTGCGGCACGAACGGCACGCCGGTGCTCGAGTCGCCGGTGCCGTCGAGCGCCATCACGAGACCGTAGCCGACGAGCGCGTTGCTGCGCACGCCCTGCACCGTCGCCACCTCCTTCACGCGCGCCGCCTGCGACGGCAG
>JBDHSE010000354.1:0-3206 GCA_039807955.1 Ideonella sp.
CGGCCAGCGCGCGAGCGACTGCACGTCGGCCACCGACACGTCGCGCGAGCCGGCACGGCGCGCGATGTTCTCGATCAGGATCTTCACCGTGTGCGGCAGGCGCGCGATGTCGGCGCCGGTCTGCTGGGCGAGTTTCGCGAGGCTGATGTAGCGTGCGCTGCCGGTTGCGGTCTTCAGCGTCGCGCTGCTGTCGAGTGCGTTCATGGTCGGATCCTTCCTCGCCCGTTGGCCGGTTGACGAACGCCGAGTGTGACGCGGTTCGTCAGCACGCGCGACGCAGCCGGCGTGAACGTGACATCGCAACGTGCCCTTCGGCACCGGGCACGAGCCGATCCGGCCGGCGCCGGCCGTGGAAGTCGAACGGGTTCAGGCGCTGCCCGTTCGGCTCGGCGCGCAGGTCGGCGTCCAGGCAGCGGGCGGCCGCCTCGGCCGCCTGGCGCCATGCCGAAAACGGATCGGCCGCGACGGTGAACCAGGGGTTGTTGAAGCTGCTCAGCATGTCTGTCTCCGGTTGGGCTGCATCGGGGCAGCCGATCGATCCTGCGGCTCGAGGCCGCGCCGCGCTCAACGCGCGCCAAGGCGCATCGCGTCGCGCCCGGCGCTGCTCGCCGCGCCGGGTGAAGGCGCGTGCCACGCCTCGGGCCACGACGGTCTCGTCCGCGCCGGCCGGTGCACGGCTTGCCAGCCGCCGCCGGCGGCGGCGCGGGCGGGCGGCGGCATCACCGTGCCGGCATGGCATGCATCCGGCACACCGCCGGGGACGATCAGCATGTCGCAGCGCGAACGCGCGAGCAGGCCGTTGACGCTGCCGAGGATCGCCGTCGCGTTGCGCGATCGCCGCTGCTTCCTGGCGACGATCAGGTCGGCGCGCAGGGCCTTCGCCTTGTCCAGCGTCGCGCCGATCGGCGACCCGCGGCCGATCGAGAACACCATGCCGCGCGGGTCGAGCCCGAGGCGCGCGATGCCGCGGCGCATGCGCGCGAGCACCCCGGCCTCCTCCCTGACCTGGCCTTCGCGGATGACGTGCTCGCGAACGTTCGCGACCGGCATCGAGACCTCGCCCGAAGAACCGAAAGCGTGGAAGATGTGCAGCCCGGCATCGGGCGCGAGTGTCGAAGCGGCGGCCGCGGCGGCGTTCGATCCGGGCGTCAGATCGACCGGCACCAGCACCTTGCGATAGCCGTCCTCGGCGGCGCGCTTGACGACGAGCACCGGCCGTTGCGACTTCTCGAGCACGCGCTGCGCGGTGCGGCCGAGCACCCACTCGGCGAGCGCGTTCCTGCGCCGCTGCCCCATGACGAGCAGATCGGCCGTCGCGAGCAGGCTGTGCAGTTCGTCGATCGTGTCGCCGACGCGTACGACGACCGTCGCCTTTACCCCGTGCCGGTGCGACAGCTCGGCCGCAAGCCTTTCGAGCCGCTCGCGTGCGGCGTCGACTCGCGCTTCGGCGTCGATCGGCGGTGCCAGCCATTCGCGAACGCGATCCAGACCGCCGGGGTTGACGACGTGCACGATGTACAGCGCTGCGCCGTGCCGGCGTGCGAGCAACGCGGCGCGATGCGCGGCGTTCGCGGCCGACGCCGACAAGTCGCTCGCCGCGAGAATGGTCTTGAAAGGGGTCATCCGCAATCCTCCTCACGAACCATTGCGCCGTGTGGCGCGGGGCGGCCTGCCGCTACATCGCGTAGTCGCCGCTCGACTCGGGCTGGAACACGATGGCGGCGATCACCGCCGCGCGCTCGCCGCCGGCCGGCGTCGGCCAGCGCGCGACGCTGCCGGCGCGCTGGCCGAGCAGGCTCCAGCCGATCGGCGACAGCACCGAGACGAAACCCGCGCCCGCGTCGGCATCGGCCGGATAGCACAGCGTCAGTTCGCTTTGCGCGCCCGAGTGCACGTCCTCGAGGACGACGCGCGAATGCATCGTCACGACGTCGGGCGCCATCTCGCGCGACGGCACGACGTCGGCCAGGTCGAGCACATCCTCGATCGGCATCGGCGCCGACAGCGCGGGGCGGCTGCCCTTCTGGCGCTGGATCAGGTTCGTGAGGCGGACGTGGTCGAGTTCGGTGAGCGTGCGCTCGAGCGTCAGGGTTTGCATGGTGCGACTCCTCGGGGTGAGGCGCTGCGCTGCTGCGGGCAGGCAGGCCGATGCGCGGGCTGAAGCTTCAGGCCCGGCGATCGGAGATTTGCGCGTATGCGGTGGGGGGTGATCGCCGGGCTCAGGGATGTGCGGCCGGCTGACGGGTCGGAACACCCGTCCGGTTCGACATGACGAGGCGGCGCGCCCGCCTGGCGACCGATGCGGCCCCCCGGCGATGTGCTGCGCGCTGCGCGACGATGAAGAAACCCGAGATCATGATGTGGATTCTATCGGCGCGGGCGACCGATGGCAAGCAATCCACTTATATCGCACTGCGATGTAGGCGTATCGCGGCCGCGCGGCAGAACCCGCCCGCGCTCAGCCGACGCGCCTGTGGCGGCCGGGCGCGCAATGAAACGCCGCGTCGTTCGCGCTCGACGGCGTATGCGGCACGCGCGGTGCGGCCGGTGCCGGGGTGGCGACGGAACGTGCCGGCATTCGATCGCCCGGTTCGCCGAACCAGAACGCGCCGAGCGCGTTGAACGCGAGAAGCTGCTCGCGCTCGATGCAGCCGAGCATGAAGAACGCGGTGCGCTGCCAGGCCTGCAGCTGCTCGAACGCCAGATCGGCCCACGGAACGAAACAAGACTTCATCGCTGCCTCACGCAATCTCGCGGTCCGCCTGCGGCGGCCCGCCGGGGTTCCTGCTGTAGCACTCGCCGGCGATGTCTTCGAGCACGCGCCGGTCGAGCACCGTGATGTGGCCGCGCCGGTAGCTGATCGCGCCGCGCGCGCGCAGCCGCCCGGCGGCCTCGGTGACGCCTTCGCGCTTGACGCCGAGCGCCTCGGCGATCGCCTCGTGCGTCATCGCCAACTCGTTGCCCTCCGTTCGATCCAGGCTTTGCAGCAGCAAGCGGCAGACGAGTTGCTCGACGCTGCCATGACGGTTCAACGCCGCAGTCTGGACGATCTGATCGATGAAGGATGCGACATAGGTCAATATCTCCCGCGTCAGTTCGGGGCTGCGCTTCATCTCCTCGGACATCGATTTCGCCGACAGCCTGAAACCGGCGCCGGCGCTTTGCACGCTGGCACGCACGTTCAGGCTCGCCGCGCCCATCAGCAG
>JBDHSE010000355.1:0-3203 GCA_039807955.1 Ideonella sp.
CCGAAATGAACGCAGACCAGATCCTCTCCGAAATCCGCGAAGCCAATCTTTCGTACCTGATGCTGGCGCAAAGCCTGATCCGCGCCGACCGCGAACAGGCGCTCTACCGCCTGGGCATCTCGGAGGAGGCGGCCGAGATGATCGCGCTGCTTGCGCCGTCGCAGATGATGAAGATCGCGTCGGGCAACACCTTGCTGTGCCGCTTCCGGATGGACGACGACCTGGTCTGGGGCCTGCTGACGAACCACGGCAAGTCGGCCGCCAACGACGTGACGACCCGGTTGCACGCGAGCATCCTGATGGCCGGCCGCCATCAAGAGGCGGCCTGATCGAAAGCCCGTCATGGCACGCAACAAGAGCATCCTCACCGAAGCGAAGCAGATCGACCGCGCCGTCACGCTGATCCAGCTCGGCGCGCGGCTGCAGGTGCTCGAATCCGAGACCGACCTGTCCTACGAACGCCTGCTGCGCCTGTACAAGGAAGTGGCCGGCAAGTCGCCGAGCAAGGGCCAGCTGCCGTTCTCGACCGACTGGTTCATGACCTGGCAGCCCAACATCCACGCCTCGCTCTTTCTCAACATCCACGAGTACCTGAACAAGGTCGCCGAGATGGACGAGATCGACAACGTCATCAAGGCCTACCAGCTCTACACCGAGCAGACGTCGGCGCAGGGGCTCGAGCCGCTGCTGTCGGTGACGCGCGCCTGGCGCCTCGTCAAGTTCGTCGACAACGGCATGCTGACGATGACCAAGTGCTCGAAGTGCGGCGGGCACTTCGTGACCCACCCGCACGAGATCGCGAAGCACTACGTCTGCGGCCTGTGCGTGCCGCCGGCGCGCGCCGGCAAGGGCCGGGCGGCGGGCACGATCCGGGTGCACTGAGTTTTCGCGACCGGGACAACCTGCCCTTCAGTCGCATCCGTCCGCGCCGATAGTGCACAGGACGCGCAGGGTTTCTTGCTAGTCTCCTCCTGGCACCTCCGAGTGTCATTCACAGCGGGCTCTTCGGGGCCCGCTCTTTTTTTGGCCTGCGATCACTCGTCGGCCGGCTTCGGATACTTCCAGCGCTTCTGGACCCACAGCCATTCCTCTGGCCGCTCGATGACGGCGCGTTCGAGCTGGCGCGCGAACGCTTCCATGATCGGCGAACCTTTGGTCTTCGCGCCGGCGCCGTAGGGCGGCTCGGCGAGCACCGTGAAGCGCACCGCGTAGTGGCCCTTGCGCACGCGCCGCATGTCGACGTAGAGCACGGTCGCGCCGAGGTACCTCGTGATGCTCTCGGCGCCGACGAAGAACGCCGTGTCGCGATTGAGCATGCGCGTCCAGTGCTTGCGCTGGCTCGGCGGCGGCGTCTGGTCGGCGATCAGCCCGTAGGCGCGCGGCGTGTCGGCGCGCGCCATCAGCTCGTAGATGAAGTCCTCGCGCGGGAACGGCCGACCGCCGAAGCGCGAGCGTGCGTCGCGCAGGAAACGGTCGACCGACGCGACGCGCACCGTCTGGTAGACGGCGTCGATCGGCAGGCCGAAGGTCGCGCCGCCGGCGAGCAGTAGCCACTCCCAGTTGCACATGTGCGGCGTCAGCAGCACGACCGACTGCTTCGCCGCGGCGCAGCGGTCGACGACCTCGGGGTTGTCGAACACGACCCTTTGCTTCAACGCCTCGGCACTCGCGCCGAAGCCCCAGAACGTCTCCATCACGACGTGGGTCAGATTGCGGTACGACGCGCGCACGATCGCGGCGCGCTCGCGCGCGGACTTCGCGGGGAATGCTTTGGCGATATCGCCTTCGACCTGATCGCGGCGCCAGCGCAGCACGTAGAAGATGAACGCGTCGACACTCCAGCCGATGGCGTAGAGCACGGCGAGCGGGACGCGCGTCAGGGACTTCAGAAGGAACTGCATGCGCTTGGCTCGGCCGCGGCGCCGGGCGCGTTCGATGCGGCCCGGGAGCAGTCTGGCCGCCGGCGGCAACGCTGGCGCGGGCCCGACGCGAACCCTGCGCCGCGCAAGGCGCGCATTCTACAAACCCGGCGCCGCTGCCGATTGCGTTGGCGATTCCGTTGCCGATGCGGCCGCCGCCGATAATGCACGCCGCCCGTGCCTGCCCGACCCGAACCCATGCCGAAGCCGCCGGCCGCCTGCGCGGACGCCGCGTTGATCGCCGCGGCCGCCGCGGCGCTCGCGGCGAGTAGCACGCGCATCGTCGTCGTCGAGCACCTCGGCGCGCGCTACATCGCCAAGCGCCTCGCCGACCGGCCGCGCCGGCTGTCGCAGGCGCTCTTCCTGCGCTGGCTCGTCAAGCGCCTCACCGGGCGGACATTGCCGATGCGAACGATGTTGCTGTCGGACGCGGCATCGGGCCTCGACTACGAGGCGCGCCGCCTTGCCGCGCTCGCGCAGGCCGGCGTCCGTGTGCCGCGCGTCGTGCACCGGGCGAGCGACCATCTGCTGATGGAGCACTGCGGCGAGACGATCGCGGCGCTGCTCGAAGGCTGGACGCTTGCCACCGCCCGCGCCGAGATGGAGCGCCTCGCGGCCGAACTCGGCGCCTTCCACCGCGCCGGGCACTGGCACGGCGCGGCGCAGATCAAGAACCTGACGCGCAAGGACGGCGTCACCTTCCGCATCGACTTCGAGGAGGACTTCGGCGAGTTCGGGCCGCTTGCGGCAACGCAGGCGCTCGACCTCGTGCTGTTTCTCAATTCGATCTCGCTCGTTGGCCCGATCGGCGAGGCCGAGGCGCGAGACCTGCTGCCGCGGCTGGTGGCGGCGTACTTCGAGGCGAACCCCGATCCGCAGGTGCGCGCCGTCATGGTCCGATCGATGCCGTGGGGGGCGGCCCTGGCGCGGCTTGCGTCGCCGTTTCGCGGCCTGAAGGCGAGAGGCCGCCCGCGCAAGGGCGCGGCGCGGGTCGTGATCCTGGCCGACGCGCTGGCGGCCGCGCTGCGGGCGCCCTGAAGCCGGGGCCGCGGCCCCGCTGATGGGCGGTGCTCAAGCGCCAACGCCGCGGGCCGATAAATGTCGTAACGAGAGCTGTCGGACGCGACAGCCTGGAACACGGCACGGAATTCCCGCGACATGGTCGTACTCATCGGTTATGCGATCGCCTTCAGCTGCATCTTCGGCGCCTACATCATCCATGGCGGCAACATCCAGGTCATCCTGCATGCGATCCCGACCGAGATGATGGCGATCGCCGGCGGC